>CADCTM010000304.1:0-9439 GCA_902805485.1 uncultured Coleofasciculus sp.
TCGGATAGCTAGTGTCTACCTGCAAGTTTAAGTTGTTACAATAATCGTTAATCAAATAAGTTTGACCAGGAGCAAGGAGCTTGGCAAATTTTCCGCCGCCTTTACCAGTTACGCGACAAAGAAACCTCACGATTATTTGTAAGAATCGGTTATAAATTTTTAATAAAATTACTTTCATGAGAACTGAATTTTATTTGCTAAATTTATCGATATAATGAATATAACTTTACCTAAAGATTGGATAATTGTAAATACAAGCTGAGTATAGTAAGTGGCTTGTAATGTTATCCAATCTAGACCCTAACTATGGTTTCAAAACCCACGCCTGATAATGCTGCCTCCATCGCCCAAGCCTCGATTCAAACTGAGTATCTTGCCGAAACATTGCCCAAAAAGCTCAAACGTGTAGGGGTAATTGGTGGGGGACAATTGGCATGGATGATGGCAGGTGCAGCAGAGAAGTTAGGTATTGATTTAGTCGTTCAGACACCCCATAAGAGCGATCCAGCCGTCTCAATTGCGGCTGAGACGGTTTTTGCCCCAATTGATGATGCTGCCGCCACAGTTCAACTTGCCTCGCGCTGTGATGTGATTACGTTTGAAAATGAATTTATTAACTTAGATGCTTTGAGGTCTTTGGCAGGACAGGATGTCTGTTTTCGCCCCCGTCTGGAAGCTTTAGCGCCGTTGTTGGATAAGTATCATCAGCGCTGCTATTTTAAAGAAATTGGCTTACCACAACCAGAGTTTGAGACACTAGAACAGTCCGGTTCCCCCCAACATTTGGCGTCTCAGTTTCCTCTCGTCCTCAAGGCACGACGCCACGGCTATGACGGTCAAGGAACTTTTATTATTAAAGACAGCGATCGCTTAGAGGAAACTTGGAAGAAGTTAGGCTATGCTCCTGTACTGATCGAAGAGTTTATTCCGTTTGAACGGGAGTTAGGAGTGATTGCGGCGCGTTCCGTAACGGGTGAAGTGGTTGTTTATCCGGTGGTGGAAACTCAGCAGGAAGAAGAGGTTTGTCGTCGAGTTTTGGTGCCGGCGGCGCTTAGTTTAGAGGTTGTGGAGGAAATAAAAGCGATCGCCCATTCTCTCCTCAATAGTCTACAAGTCGTAGGCGTTTTTGGGATTGAGCTATTTCTCACTAAGAGTGGCAAGGTTTTGGTTAATGAAGTGTCGCCTCGCACTCACAATTCTGGACACTATACCCTTGATGCCTGCGAAACGTCCCAGTTTGAACAACAGCTACGGGCGGTTACTGGTTTATCCCTAGGAAGTCCTACCCTAACCACTGCCGGGGCGGTGATGGTAAATCTTTTGGGCTACGAATCTTCCGTAAGTGATTACCTCCAGAAACGGCAACAATTGGCAAATTTACCCGGCGCTTTTGTCTATTGGTATGGAAAGACTCAATCCCGCCCTGGACGAAAGTTAGGTCATGTTACGGTTTTGTGCGACTCTCAAGAACCATCTGAAGCAAGCTCCAAAGCTCAAGAAATTGAAGCCCTTTGGTATGGTTGATTATGTGGACACTCCTCTAGAGGAGATGTATGCCGGGGACTCCGTGTCTTAATATATGGAACTAGTCTTTTTTCTGAAGCGTCGTTGAGTAGTAATGTCACAGAAGGAGAGCAATGTGTTCCGTTATCGACCGCAAACAATAAGTTTTATCTTTGGTTTAGTTGTCGCTAGTGTTTTATACCCTGGCGCTCGTGCTGATGCGGCTGAATCTGTTGTACTAAAGTACCTTTTTTTGCGGGAGACGATTTCAGTTCCGGAACTGGCAACGTTTGCGCGTACCGGTGAACTTTCATCAACACTGAGAACGTATCTGAAGTTAGCCGGAAGAGACCCTAACGAGTTACGCCGCGCGTTGACACAAGAAGTCAAAGTCAACCCCAATATCCTGTCACGAGTACTAAATAACCCATTTGGGGAAATTATGCTCGATCAAGTCAGTGAGGTGATACATACTCCTGATAATCAAGCAAATCGGCAATCGTTACGCGGCGCTCTTGTTAGTTCAGCGCTTCCTGATGGTCAAATTACACTCATTGAAACGCTGGAAAATTACCCAACTCCAGAGGTTCATGTTGAAGGTCAGCGCCTTGTGGAGGTGGCTCAAAGAATACAAAACGTGTTAAGGCGTCTACCTAATATCAGATTTTGGTCGCAAGCGCCCTCCACAAAGAGTTAGTAAGCGAGGGTTTCTAAGGTTTCCCGGAGATACCGACGGACGCGACTATCCAAGTTATACTCTTGAGGTTGGTCTCCAACTGGATGTTCTAGTTGCCACCGCCCAAATCCCGAACTCGTTGCGATCGCTTCTTTGAGGCTATCCCAAATTCGGCTATCTTGGGTTGGCATCGATTCGGAGGTCGTTGAGTTTGTCATATCTTACACACCTTTAGGAAATCTACTTAAAAAGAGTTGATTACTTTTCTTCGGTAATATTTAGCTTTACTTTTAAAATACCGCAGTTACTTTTTTAATAATGTGCGAAAAGTGACATCCCGATCTTATTTTTCCGAGATGAGTTTTCTGGACTCCACCTCAATTTTCGGACTGTGATTCCGGTGAGGACACCTTAGAATAAGAGGCGCTTAAAGGTGGGGTTACGAGTGTCGGCAAAATTTTATTAACCTTCACTCCCGGTATTGTAAAGTCCTGAGACATTTTTTCTAGTGGATAAGGTTCTATCGCCGCAAACTCTGACTCACTAGTTAGGAGGACTTGGAGAACACTTAGAGGGACTTGCAGGAATAAATTACTGCCTAGAAAGGCTAATCCAGCCCAGATCAGTCCGGCGATCCGCCATCCGGGTGAAAATGGTGCAACAGTTGCGGCAATAGGGGCAACTCGATAGATTTGCCACAGTACCCAGAGCATAAATACACCAGCAATTATATTTAACACTGGATTATTCTTGGTTTTGAACAAACTTAGGATGCGTCGTTGTTCTACCGTTAGCTGTTCTGGCTTGAGCGCCAACACAAGAATGCTGAAAATATCAAAGGGACGAATTAGCTGCATCCACAGCACTGGGGCAATTCCCACAACTGCGATCAAAAGCAATTCCATCCAAACCGGCAGGATCGGGTCTCCGACTGCCAGTCCCAGCCAAACAAATTCTAAAGCCAGGGGCACAGCCGCCAACCCAGAAAGATGAATCCACAAAAAAGGTTCAGTCCAGAAAGAGCGCATAAGTATAGAGGTCAGGGGTTAGAGCATCGGGGCTATGAGCTAGGAAAAAATTCGGTGAAAAATCTTGGTTAAAATTTCTTCTCTTATTCTCTCACTAGCCCGTTGCCCCTCGATTCTAAGTCCTAGTTCGGTGAGAGCGTCCGGCGCTTCGTTACCATCCTGAAGGTTTCGATAATGTCGCCTTCAGCCCAGTCGTTAAATTTATCGACGCCGACACCACATTCAAAACCAGTGGCAACTTCTTTGGTATCTTCCTTCATCCGCTTGAGGGAATCTAGAACTCCTTCGTAAATCACTTTGCCACCGCGCTTTACTCGAATGTTGCAGTTCCGAACAGCCTTACCAGACTGCACATAGCAACCCGCAACGGCACCACGACCAACTGCGAAGACGGCTCGAACTTCAACTTGACCTAGCGGTTCTTCAACCTGTTCTGGCTCCAAGAGACCTTCCATTGCGCCTTGGATATCATCTAGAAGTTTGTAGATGATATTGTACTCGCGTACATCTACGCCTTCTCGGTCAGCGGCTTGCCGAGCGCCATTGGCGAGGGTAGTGCTGAATCCGATAATCACAGCGCCACTAGCGGCGGCTAAGTCAACATCGGTTTCGGTGATTTCACCTGGTGCAGCAAAGAGGACACGGACTTGCACTTCATTTTGTGGTAGCTGTCTCAAGGAGCCGAGAATTGCTTCTACTGAACCTTGGACATCTCCCTTCAAAATCAAGTTGAGTTCTTTGAGTTCACCTTCTTGAGCCTGAGCTGAGAGGCTGTTGAGGGTGACGCGGCGTGACGCCATCACCTGTTGTAGGCGAGACTGGCGCTGCTCGTCCGTGCGAGTGTTCGCAGTGGCACGAGCTTCTTTTTCGCTTGCAAAGACTTCAAACTCATCGCCGGCGGCGGGAACATCGCTCAAGCCTAGTAGTTCTACGGCAAAGGATGGCCCTGCTGCTTCAACGCGCGCTCCCCGATCGTCGATCATTGCTCGGACTTTACCGAAGACAGAGCCAGCAACGAGGCTATCACCGATTCGCAGCGTGCCATTTTGCACCAAGAGAGTAGCAATCGGACCTCTGGCTTTATCCAGGTTGGCTTCGATAACGGTTCCTCTGGCAAGTCTGTCTGGCTTGGCTTTGAGGTCTTCAACTTCTGCGACTAAAAGAATCATTTCCAAGAGCGTATCCAGGTTTTCTTTTTGGATCGCGCTCACGGGAACCATGATTGTATCGCCACCCCACTCTTCCGGTTGCAGACCTTGTTCTGTTAACTCGTTCTTGACGCGATCAGGTTGGGCGCCAGCTTTGTCGATTTTGTTAATCGCAACAACGATGGGTACGCCTGCGGCTTTAGCATGGCTAATCGCCTCAATGGTTTGGGGTCGAACGCCATCATCTGCGGCAACCACCAGAATCGCGATGTCTGTGACTCTGGCTCCACGCGCTCGCATCGCTGTAAAGGCTTCGTGACCTGGGGTGTCAAGGAAGACAACCTGCTGCATTTCACCTTCATGCTCGACATCCACATGGTATGCGCCGATGTGCTGGGTGATCCCGCCCGCTTCTCCTTGCGCCACTTTTGTTTCACGAATCGCATCGAGCAGGGTGGTTTTACCGTGATCGACGTGACCCATAATTGTGACAACTGGCGGACGCCGTTGGAGGCTTTCCATGTCGCCTGCCTGCAACATTTCTGTAACTTTGGTGGCGGCGGCTTCTTCTTCGGCGGTTTCGACTTCAACTCCGAGTTCTTCAGCGACCATGCTGGCGGTGGGTATATCCAAGGTTTGGGTAATACTCACTGCCATGCCTTTGAAGAACAGCTTTTTGATAATCTCCGTTTCGGGAACTACTAAGGCTGTCGCTAGCTCTCTGATGCTCAAAGAGCCGGTCAAGATAATTTTTTCGGGGCGCTCGGGACCAGCTTTCTGAGCGCGGCGTCGATCGCGCATTTCTGACTTGCTAATGCGATCGCTTCCTTTTGCTCCTGGCTTCTTTCTCTGGTTGATGTTGGGCATTGAAGCTGCCACAGCCACCTGTCCAGGAAGTGACTTCGGTCTTGCCGGACGAGCCACCGAGGCACTGACTGTCACCGGCAGGTCGATCCCGTCGAGGTCAGCATCAATATCCTCATCTTCATCCAGGAACAGCGCGGCTTTCCGTTTGACTTTGCCGCCAGCTTTCCCAGCTTTTGCGCCTTCTTCTTCTCCGTTTTCTTCTTCCCACTCGGTTTTCTTTTTAACCGGTCGCCCAGCTATTGGTCGCCTTGGCTCCTTCAGCGTCAGAATATCTGGAGTTTCGAGGATACCGTCTTCCCCTTCCGAAGCGTCATCCCTAGTCCGCCCGGAACGCGCTGGGTCGGGCTTTTGTCCAACGGGTACTCGTCTTGGGGGTTCCTGGAGTGTGGGAACTGCTGGTCGAGAAGGACTGCGCGGTCGCTCTTTGATTGTGTCGGTGCTTGACGATTGATTTTGGCTACTTGGTCTTACAGGTGCAGGCGTACTGACCCCTGAAGCTGGAGCATCTTGCCGATTTTTCTTAATAACCGGTCGCTCAACTTGACTTAGCGCCGGTTTATTCCGTGTTGGTCTAGTTGGCGGTTCTACAAGTTGCGCTTCCACCCGTGGCGGTTCTACAAGTTGCGGTTTGGCTTCAACCTCAACTTCCCTAGGCATTTCCTGAGAAACTTGTTCCTCAATCTCAACTGGCAAATCGGGTTGACGTTCCTGCTGATTCACTCGCACTGGCCGATTGGGATTTGTCGGCTTACTTGGCGGTGCTACCGTTGGCTTAACAGGGGGTTGAGGAGGCGTTGGCACGCTTTGGCTTCCCAGTTGAGAACTAGAACTGGGACGAGGCCGCGGCTTACGAATCTCTAGAATTTGCTGCTTCCGCTGACCGTTGGGACTTCCGTTCATCAATTTCGTATTATTCGATGGTGGTCGCGGACTCGCTTCAGCCGATACGGAATTTTCGCGACTTTTTACCGCTGCCGGACGGTCAGAATACTTTTCCGCTGCCGTACGAATGCGTTCTGCTTCAGACTCTGTGATTGTACTACTGTGGCTTTTGACCGAAATATTAAGCCCCTCACAGATATTTAAAATATCCTTATTGTCCAAGTTCAATTCCCGTGATAATTCGTAAATTCTGACTTTGCCGTTGTTCATCCACTATATTCCCCGTCGTACCTAACAGTTTTACATCATGACCACACACTCGAATGACCGATTGCTCATTTGATTGTCTCCCATGTATTTAACCCTTAACCGTTGTGAATGTGTCTTTATTCTTTAAATAATCAACAATTAATTGTTTGAGAAGCTCGCCTTTATCATTAGCCCAATAAATTTCCTTCACTCGTATCAAACCATTCTTATCTAAATCTTGCACCAATCTTTTAAAAACTGTCCTAGTTTTCAGATAATGCCTGTTACTGCCTCGGTATTTATTGTCGCTTACTAGTTTGGGTAAAGACTCACCTCCAAGATAAGAGCAGAAAACTAAGCACAAGCGATCGCCGACTCTCTTCTTATCCTAACGACTGTTGAGGTTCACCGGAAGCATTTAACTTTCCTCTGTTATGTTGTCCTTCCACATTGTGTTCTTGGGCGGCGGGTATGGCGGCTAAACGCTGCTGTAGCATTTCGTATAGCTGTTCCGGCACTGATGCCTGAAGAATTCGCCCCAATCGATTTTTCTTTTGAGCGGCCGCCAGACAACTTGCTTGAGGACACAGATAGGCAGAACGCCCCATCCCCTCGTCTAATTGTACCTTTCGTGAGGGATAGACTCGGACAACGCGCCAGAATTCACCTTTTTGGGAGACTTTCCGGCAGCTCAGACAACGGCGGTAGTTTGGTTCCATAGATCAGGTGAGACTTAAGGCGCGGTTGATGCTCAAGGGCTTAAACATGAAAGGTTCTTTTCTCTTTTGCAGGGGCTATGCCCCAAGGCAAGCTACAAGCATCAAGAGCGAGGATTTTTATTACTACCCTAGGAGCCTGGGCGTTGTCATACAGTATGAACATTTTCCCTGTTTATTGAGGGCGGCTAATCTTCAACTTGAGTCATGCTTCTTACTGTACCTCAAGCCAAAGCATCTTCTTCCTCCTCCTCTTCTTGAGCAAATTGCTCAACCAAGCTGCCATGATCAGCCCCTCTCAGGGTTTCTAAAGGTTCGTCTTCATCCTCATCCGCATCATTTTCTTCCTCTTCGACATCTGCTGCCGCCGCTTTCATCGCCTCAATTTTCCGATGCTCGGTTTCATAGTCATACTTTGCCCCGTCTTTAATGTCAATTTTCCAGCCAGTGAGACGGGCGGCGAGACGAACATTTTGACCCTCCTTACCGATCGCCAAACTCAGTTGGTCTTCTGCGACTAAAATGTGAGCCTGACGCCCTTCTGGATTCACCAAAAGTACCTGATCGACTCGTGCGGGAGAAAGAGCATTGGCAATGTAGGTCGAGGGGTCAGGCGACCAGCGAATTACGTCTATTTTCTCCCCTCGCAACTCATTAACCACTACTTGTATGCGGGAGCCTCTTGCGCCAATACAAGCCCCTACGGGGTCTACATCACGCTCTAAGGTATCTACTGCTATTTTAGTCCGGGGACCAACATGACGGGAGGGCGGATTTGCCTCCCTCGCAACGGCAACGATCCGAACCACTTCATCTTCAATTTCTGGTACTTCGTTGGCAAATAAATACACAACCAACCCAGCAGATGCTCTAGAAACGACCAATTGCGGACCCCGGTGCGGACCTTCCCGAACCTTTTTGAGGAAAACCTTAAACGTAGCGTTGGCACGGTAGTTGTCGTTAGGTAATTGTTCCCGCTTCGGTAATTCCGCTTCAACTTCTGGCTGACCAAAACCACTACTAAGCGCCATCACCACCGATTGTCGCTCAAACCGGAGCGCTCTGGCTTGGAGAACTGTACCTTCTAGCTCTTCAAACTCCTCCTGAATCAGCTTACGCTGCTGGTCGCGCAGTTTTTGGGAAAGGACTTGTTTGGTTTGAATTGCCGCCATCCGACCAAATTCGCCTTGATCCGGCGTCACATCTAAAACCACAGAGTCACCCAGTTGGGCTTCTGAAGCCACTTCCTGAACTTCTTGGAGGGAAATTTGATGATCGGTATTGCTAACTTCTTCAACAATCGTTTTCGTAGAGAGGACGCGAAAACCTTCTTCTTCTACATCCAGATCAACTTCAAAGTTATCGAAATAATCTTCTTCAAAATGAAATCGGTCAAGCCGTTGCGCCCGTCGATAGCGCTCATAGCCTTTAAGAAGAGCTTCACGGAGCGCTTGTTGAACCGAAGATTTTGGAAGATTATGGCTTTGACTGATTTCTTCAATCATTTTTTTCAGTCCAGGCAGACTAACTATCGACATAAGCAACTCTCCGTAATGATGAATCCATGCAAATTGAAAGATTTGTCTAAGAATTGAAAGCCAGGTTTCAGTTGACTCCTAAAAACGATCAACTGTTCAACTCCTCTGAAATTGATCGCGAACGATCAAAAATTACGTTTTAACCTTTATCGTCTAGTTGCACCCTAATAACTAGCTCCCGAGGAATCGCGATCGCACGGCCTTTTTGGTTCAGGTAAACCCAACTGTCATCTCTGCCAATCAACTTGCCTGTCCAAACCTTTTGACCTTCATAAGGCTCAGACATTGTGACAATCACAGAAAACCCTTTGAAGGAAACGAACTCTCTGTCTGTGGTTAGCTGGCGCGAGATCCCAGGACTGGAAATTTCCAAAACATAGGCATCTGGAATCAGATCTGTTGCATCTAATTGTTCTTCCAGCGCTCGACTCATCCGTTCGCAGTCCTCCAAACCTGTGTTACCGACACCGTTGCGGATATCTACACGCAGTACGGGGGGGCGTCTGTCTGTGTGAAAAACGGCTCCGACAACCTCCAAGCCCAGGTTTTCGGCGACTGGCGTTGCTAAATCAATTAGTTGTGGAATCAGGGGATGAGTCATTGAAGAACTCCAACAAAAAAAGTGGGCTTAACCCACTTCAAGGCAAAATTTCTTCCAAGAAGGCTAGCGACGAATTAAATTTTCGTCCCTTGCTATGTTTGAGTTTAGCGCAATCCGCTCTCAGTGTGCCAAAGAGTCGGGGCAGGAACGGCTAGAGCGAAGGTGAGGACACTGCGCCTACTGGTCTATTGTTGAGCAATTTTCCGAATTGCCCTTGTTTGTTCTAAGATT
>CADCTM010000304.1:9476-12617 GCA_902805485.1 uncultured Coleofasciculus sp.
AAGCGCTCAACGTAATTAATTTTAATTTCTTCTAACAAATCGATGAGTAAGGATTGAATTTTCTGCAAAGTTTGTTTTGTTTGAATTTCTGAGCCTAAAGCGTCGCTTAGGTGTTGGATCAGTTGTCGAAATAATTTCTCTCCAACCGGGTCTTCTTCCATCGCGTTGTTAATCACGTCATACACGCCTTGGGAAATTTCTTTCACGAGTCGCGCTGTCAGATCATGCTGTAATTGTTCCATTCCTGGTATTAAGGCAAGTCCTTGGTAAGCTGAAGATTGGTTAAGAATCTTTGCTAAATTGTGTTGCAGTAAGGCTTCTAGGTCAGGGCGGATTGTCGGAAGAACTTGATAAACCGTTAGCTGCATCATCAAAGTTGAAAGCGCTGACACTTCATCGGTGTCGTTGATGTCGATGTAGGGGCGAACTTCCTTTTTCGATAGCCACTTAGCGATATCACCTTTACGAATTGAGCTTTGAGCTTGGTTAATAACTCGAACAATCACAACTTCGGTTAAATCTTCAGCAAAGTTAGCAACAAATCCCTGACTGATTTGCTTTTGGATCGGGTCTAGGTCTAATAACTCAGCTTGATTTAAACGAATTGTAACGGGGATGATCCGTAACCAACGCCAGAACGGTAGAAACAGAAAAATATCATACCAACGCCATAGCATTGCATCAAGCCAACTGACACTCTGGCGACGGCGACTGATTAACCAAGTACGCGCTAAAAATTCTAATCCAAACAGCACGACAAATGGAAAGTCAATCATCCAAAAATGGTCTATAAATTCGCTATTTTCTCCAATTGGGCGGTAGTAATTGGTTTCAAATAAGGGTCTAATCTCGCTTCTGAAAAAATCTAGTTCGCGCCTTAAACCTTTTGTTTCTAAGTAGTCTTGGCTCCAAAACCGCCTAAATGACTCTTTTGCGGAGGCGTCTTTGGTTCTAAATACGTGTTGACGCATTTGATTTTTAATCTTTTCCAGGGTACCAGTTTTGTCAGCGACCTGAAAGGGATTAGTGTCAACGATTTCGGCACTACGGCGGCGCAAATCTTGGAGGATAAGTTCTACTTGTGGCGATTTTACTCCGGTTTCGCTAATTTGGCGCTCCAAATCCTCGATTTTTTCTAAATATTGAGCGGTGTCTCGGTTGGGTTCAATGCCCTTAATTGGGTCGTACCCTTGAGTGAGCGGAGGTAGGGGAACCTCCAAGGTTAAACCAAAAACCTTAATTCTGCCCTGCAACCAGAAATCTCGCAGGGGGATGTAGCTTATGTCAAATATAACTAAGAGCAGATTGACCAGTGCCAAAACTGCCATTACCCTTTCAAAGAAAAGGTTGCGGCGAGGGGAGCTAGTTTTTGGAATAAATTTTTGTAAGGATGACATGGTTGAGTGGTTAGAAATTTTTCATCCCAGAATATCTATCAATGTCCAAACGAGGTCTAGACTTTCACGTTTTGCTGGCTGTTGACACTCTCCAATCCTCAATTCCATGTTAAGACTAGCCAGAACGGGAAAGTAATTTATTACATCAGTACTGAGAAAATGCCCATTTTCAGCTTAGACTGTACCTGTTCAAATTGTTATTTGGCTCAATGTGAGGAGCATCAATGATGTGGAATCGATATGGTATGGCAATCACTGCCATTAGTTTAGGTTTAAGCGCCAGTTTGGTAAGCTACGATGTTGTTCATGCGGCTCGTGTCCGGAACTATACCCCTAGAGAGATGCGATCAGCTCTAATGGGATTTGGATACAACGTTACAGTAGGAGATGCTCCCCTGACGGATGCGGCAGCTTTAGAAGCTGTACGTCAGTTTCAGAGGTACTACAAGTTACAAGTTGATGGGATCGCAGGTCCCCAAACTCAAGACCTGATGGCGCAGTTGATGATGATTCTTCATGCCAACTTGAATCTTGTTGTTAAGCCAAACACTCCCTTAGCTCGCTCTCAATATTACAGCTCCGCAACCGAAGCGGTGGTAAGGCAGTATCAGGAGAAAGCAGGTTTCCCAGTAACGGGGATTGCAAGTCAGCCAGTTCGTCAGAAACTTGACGATGAAGCGACACTACTTCTGAACAATCAATCTACCCCAACACCAACACCCGCACCTCGTCCGCGTGCAACACCAACACCCGCACCAACACCAACACCCGCATCAACACCAACACCCGCATCAACACCAACACCCGCACCTCGTCCGCGTGCAACACCATCACCCAGTCCATCCCCGACAATTCGCCCTGTGCCTAGTCCAGCGCTCACACCAGCGCCACGTCCGACATTAACTCCAACCCCTCTACCCTCACCAGGAGGCACCTCAGCTCCTGCGCCAAGGGCAACACCCGCACCGTCACCCCTACAAGCGCCAAGGGCAACACCCGCACCGTCACCGCAAGGAACCTCAGCTCCCACACCAAGGACAACACCCGCACCGTCACCCTAATATCTCAGCTCTTAGAGTTGCCGTTACTGTCGCGCTTGCTCTGGTAATGGTCTTCCTTTTGGCTCTGGTAATGCTGGACGCCTTTCGTAAGGCAATGGAATGTATTGCACAGAAGGGCGTCCACCTTGGGGTTGTGGGTACAACTCCATGAGGTTGTAAATTGCTGACGGCAGACCAACGGTTACTGGTAAACCGAGGTTTGTCGCTTCTTCTACCGTTACAGGATAATCATGGGTGACTTGTCCGGTGGTAAGGAATTCAATAATTTTTTCAACGTTTTCGGGGTTAATTTTTGGCTGTGGGATGTCGTCGTTTAAAAGCGTCCGCACAAATCGCTGGACCTGGGCGATCGCTTTTCGGGACAGGTCTGCCATAATCAGCGTCTGGTCGTCGATTTTGTCAATCGGCTTTTGTTCTACCACTTTAAGGACACTTGCCGCAGCCATATTACCGAGTTGGGGATCAACCGGTCCTAAAACAGCGTTGGCATCCATAACAATTTCATCAGCAGCTAAAGCGAGCATCGTCCCACCACTCATGGCATAATGGGGCACAAATACGGTAACTTTTGCTTTGTGACGAATTAGCGCTCTGGCAATTTGCTCGGTGGCGAGAACTAAGCCCCCTGGGGTATGCAAAATCATATCAATTGGTGTATCCTGAGGCGTGAAGCGAATTGCTCG
>CADCTM010000305.1 GCA_902805485.1 uncultured Coleofasciculus sp.
TTTGAGCAAAAACTGTCACAAAGTATTTTTAATTAAAGCCAACGGAATTCCCGAACCTCAAAACGAAATTAAATATATAAAATACTATAATCCTGGCGACCAAACCAAGCTATCTAAAAGCACAAATGCCATATTAGAAAAATACTTGAGTAATAAAAAAGAGTAAGAGCGTAAAGCTGACAAGATACAATTACCTTTTTTGAAGAAGCTGAGTAAAAATACTCATTCATAAGCCAAGATATGCCTTCCGCCTCACACCGTTCCCGTCGATTCGCTTAAAATAATCAAAAACCCATTGAAAATCAGCAGGGTGGAACGGCGGTGGCTCAAGAGCGGGTACGACAAACAATCACAGAGCGCGTCATCCAAAATCAAACGGGGTATTATGCCCTATTGGGATTACACCCAAGCGCCTCACCCCTAGAAATCCGACGTGCCTATCGAGAACTTAGTAAACGCTATCATCCGGATACCACCGACTTACCTGCCGCCACAGCAACGGCGAAGTTCCAGCAACTAAATGAAGCTTATGCCAACCTGAGCAATCCAGAGCGGCGCGTGGCATACGATCAGCAGATTGGCTATTCACGCATTAATGTGATTCAAGCGCCGCCAGGATTAAATCGTCCCACCGAGCAACCGCAACGGACATATTCTTCCTCAGCTTATCTTGACCCAACTGACCGCCCTTTATCTGCTGGAGAGATTTTCGCTTTATTTATTTTGGGTTTAACGTTTGTCGGTTGCTTGCTCCTGGCGATCACAATTGGTTTAACACGCGGCGAGTCAGCATTCCAAGTTTCTGGCACACAAAATAACTCACCCACCCAACAACTAACGCCGCCAGTTTCTGTTACATCACACCAACAGTTGTTGAAAACCGCGCCTCCGATCATTCCTCAACGTCGCCCAAGCAAATAGTAATTTGCGACCATCTGCTTGAGCCAACAATTAAGCACTACTCTCTCTAAACAACTTAAACTTAAACTTTCTACGGAACTATGACCCTCCCAACCGCTGATACTCCGTTATATAACCATCCACTTAATCAAATCGAACAGTGGTTGCAAGCGCACGGCTGCGAACAAGACCAAAATGACCTACACTGCTGGCACATTGAACGAGCTAAGTGGAAAGCCGAACTGTGCTTAGAGGTTGAGGAATTAGCTGTACGCTATCTAGGAGCGGGTGAAGGTGGACGCGATGTTGTACGCTCCTTTAAGTATTCCCTCAGCCGCGAGGATATTGAAGCGGCTGTTTTTTCAGGTCCTTAACTAGGGGCAACAATTGGGGTAAGTTTGTCAGACTGAGAAAATATGGGACTGAATCTAAATCTCAGCCTTGCCTTGTCACACTTTCCCAAAACGGCGATCGCGTTTTTGATAAGAAGACAAAGCGCGATGAAACTCTGTCCGGTCAAAATCCGGCCAAAGCGCTTCCGTGATATAAAGTTCCGCATAAGCCAATTGCCACAGCAGGAAATTGCTCAAGCGCATCTCTCCACTGGTACGGATTAATAAATCAGGGTCTCCCACATTAGCCGTATAGAGATGCTGTGAAAACATCGCCTCATCGATCTCATCGGGTTGGATTTTACCTTGCTGCACCAGAGACGCGATCTCCCGACAAGCTTGTAAGATTTCCTGCCGTCCCCCATAATTTGTCGCAACCGTAAACTGAATCCCGTGATTATTTTGAGTTTCGGTCATCGAGCGCTCAATTTGAGCTTGAAGACTTGGCGGTAATGCCTCCAAATTTCCCACAAACTGAATCCGCACATTCTCCTGCATCATCTCTTGTAGTTCTCGCAGCAACACCCGTTCAAATAGCGTCATCAAAAAATCCACTTCCTCATGGGGACGTCCCCAGTTTTCCGTAGAAAACGCATAAGCGGTTAACGATTTAATTCCCCAATCATTACAGCAACGCAGCAACCCCTTCAGGGCGTCTACTCCCCGTCGATGACCCATAATCCGGGGTAGTCCCCGACGTTTCGCCCAACGACCATTTCCATCCATAATCACCGCCACATGGCGAGGAAGACGGTCTTGATCGAGGTCACTCGGTAACTCTTGTAAAATAGTTGGCATAGCAGTCATTTCTTCTCTTGAGAAGTTGATGACGGACGACGGAGGATACGCGAAACCTTAGACTGAATTCGGCGACCAAAACTGCGTAAAGTTGGGGCTACTGCCTCACGGTCAACTGCCGTAGAAAAGCGAGCCTCTAGTAATTCTTTCAGTTTATTGCTGGTCAAAGGTCGGTTTAGCATCCCCCTCTCCGCCAAGGAAATTGAACCTGTTTCTTCAGATACAACAATACACAAGCAATTTTCAACTCGCTCCGTAATTCCCATTGCGGCTCGATGGCGTGTGCCCAATTGTCGGGATGCTGTACGATCTGAAAGCGGTAAAATCACACCCGCCGCGGCAACCCGTGAGCCACGAATTAGCACTGCACCATCATGTAATAACGTAGTTGTTTGAAAAATCGTTTGCAGCAATTCTTTAGAAATTTCCGCATTGAGCTGCACACCCGGTACAGAAACATCACGCTCATCGATCGGACCATTAGTTTCCATAATCATCAAAGCGCCAATCCTCTGAAGGGACAATTCTTTAACAGCGTCCACAATTTCATCAATAACACTATCTGGTTTGGCAATTGGTCGTCGCTGGGCTTGAAACAACTGTAAAATTTGTCCCCGTCCTACCTGTTCGAGTAAGCGGCGAAATTCTGACTGGAAGATCACCGCCATCGCCACAGCCGATCCAACCACCAACTTTTCTAACACAAAACTCAGCAGCGTCAGCCCTAATCGATTACTGATTGCGGCTGCTAGCATCAGGACTATCAACCCTCGAACCATCCACAAAGTGCGGCGCTCCCCAATAATTAGGAGTACCAGATAGGTGAGGGCGAGAACTAATCCGACATCGACGCTGTGAAGTAATAAGGATTTAGCCCATGAGCTGAGAGCAGGAACCAGGCCAGGTGGCGACGGAGGCATTAAACTTGCACTTATTGGTTAGCGATCAGAAATGCTGGAAACTTTGGCTTGATTTTAGCGGAATTGGGAGCTGGGAGTTGGGCATTGGTATTCAAGGGCATTGGCTACATGAGTTGCTTTATTGGTCATCAACAATAACTCATGGTTACGTCATCTGTTGCTGAATTAGTCAAGAGATATTAACTCATCTCATAGGCAAACCTACATAATCTGTTGTCTCATTCCCAATTCC
>CADCTM010000306.1 GCA_902805485.1 uncultured Coleofasciculus sp.
CGAATCTTTGAGCCACTTCACCTACAAGCACGGATTTGCGGCGTCTAGGTATCCAAACAAAGTGATAGTTAATCAACGTGACGGAAGTGTTAGCGTGACGATAATCTTGTCCCATTAGTCTTGAAGATTGGTCTGTAGACCAGTATCATAGACAACAAGGAGGGAAAACACAATGCTGGTTCTCGAATACAAAATTAAAGCAAAATCACAGAAATACAAAGCTATTGATGAAGCTATTAGAACCATGCAATTCATCCGAAACAAAGCAATTCGCTATTGGATGGACGCACCCAAAGAAGTCAAAATTGACCGTTTTGCTTTGAATAAATATTCGACCGAACTACGCAATGAGTTCCCCTTTGTTAAAGCTCTAAACTCAATGGCTGTGCAAGCATCTGCGGAACGCGGATGGCTAGCAATCTCTCGGTTTTACGAGAATTGTAAGTCCAAGAAACCTGGCAAAAAAGGTTTTCCTCGTTTCCAAAAGGATAACCGCTCAGTTGAGTACAAAACTAGCGGATGGTCACTTCACAAAACCAAGAGACGCATCACAATTACCGATAAAAAGGGAATTGGTGAACTGAAGCTTTTGGGCAAATGGGACATACACGAATATCCTGTTAAGTCCATCAAGCGAGTTCGTTTAGTACGACGTGCTGACGGGTATTACTGCCAGTTTGCCGTTGATGTAGAGTGTATTGATATTCAGGCGTCAACAGGACAAGAAATTGGATTAGACGTAGGATTAGAGTCGTTTTACACAGATTCCAACGGACATCAGGAGACTAATCCAAAGTTTTTGAGGAAAGCTGAAGCGGCTATCAAGCACAGCCAACGAGCCATCTACAAAAAAGTCAAAGGTTCAACAGGACGCCGCAAGGCAAGGGCTAAATATTCCAGAAAACACTTAAGAGTAAATAGGCAGCGGAATGAACACGCAAAGAGACTTGCGCGTAACGTATGTTTGTCTAACGACATAATCGCCTATGAAGACTTAAGGGTTGCAAACTTACTCAAAAACCACTGTCTAGCTAAGTCAATCTCTGACGCTAGTTGGTATCAGTTCAGGCAGTGGGTTGAACACTTTGCAACCAAGTTTGGAAGATTGGCTGTTGCCGTTCCACCTCATTACACCTCTCAAGAATGCAGCCAGTGTAAGGCGATTGTAAAAAAATCTCTCAGCACCAGAACCCACATTTGCTCGTGCGGATTAGTTTTGCAAAGGGATTGGAATGCGGCTATCAATATTTTGCTCAAGGCAAAATCTAGGGGAGGGCATCCCCAAAGTAACGCTACAGGAGTTGGAACCTCTACGCTACTTGGCGCAAGCCTGGTAGAGCAAGTTCTGACGATGAATGTAGAATCCCACGCGCTTTAAGCCGTGGGAGTGTCAAAAATATATGTTGCACATACTCTCGTGTCCTCCAACTAGAACCACTGTTAAACCGCAAGCCCAAAGAGCTATCGGGAGGATCAGTGCCAACTAGTAGCGATCGGTCGTGCCTTGGTTCGCAGGTTCGCAATCCCAATGTGTTTTTGTTTATCGATTACCTAAGTTTAACGATTGCTGCTTGGTGTCAATACCTCAATGGTTATGACGACCAGAACCGTCCTATCCCGATTGATGACCCCTTAGCTGATCTCCTCACTCAACAAGCCCGCTCAGGTAAAACAGATCCCAGACCCTTGTTGAGCATATTTGAGATTTTTGGAGATTTAGGACAGTCGCCACGTTTCGTCGAGACTGTTGCTGACAAGTTGAGCAGTTTGCATGAGTTTGGTGCTAAAGGAACGCTCGTCCGATTGCCGCAGGCACAGTATTGGCATTACTTCTATCTTCTAGAAAATGTCTAAGTGTCCCTAAGCCGTCTTCCCTCTCGCCAAAGCATCTATCTTAAGATTGATTCTTCTTAGGAAGTAACTTAGCTTGAATGGAGAAGACCGTGTATGCATACGGATGACTATTCATGAAGCGCGGCGCCACAGGCAAGTTTGTTAGCAATTGGCACTCAGAGACGAAACAACGAGTTAGCGTATCTCTGACTAATACAGCATGGCGATCGCTCAATCAAGAGGCTCAGAAGCGAGGAATTTCTCGTTCTGAAGTCATTGAACGCTTTGCCCGCACTCTTGAAAGCGAACAGTTGTTCGCAGCCCAAGAAACTGAGCGCAAGCAAGCGGAGGCAGAACGAGAACAGTTGTTGCACGAGCTTGAAATTGAACGCGCCCGATTTGAAGCCGTTTTGCGACAAATGCCTGCTGGAGTCATGATTGCCGATGCAGCATCCGGTGAATTAGTCCTGGCGAACGAACAAACCAAGCAAATTATTGGGTATAGCTACGAACAGTTGTTTGAGCTTGAGGACTATGCACCCATTATTCCCTGTGAAATCTTTCGCTTAAATGGTCAACTCTATTCGCCTCATGAGTATCCATTGGTGCGATCGCTAAAAACAGGTGAAGTCGTTACCAACGAAAAGATAGAACTTCATCGAAATGATGGTAGCCGCATTTTCATTAACGTCAACTCAGCACCAATTTTAGATAATCAGGGGCAAATTGTTGCAGCCGTTGTTGTCTTCCAAGACGTGAGCGAACAGCAAGCTGCGCTACACGAACGCCAACGTGTAGAGCAAACCTTACGCGAGAGTGAATCGCGGCTACGAGGATTATTGGAGGCAAATCTCATTGGCATTATTATTGGCGACTTTCAAGGCAATATTCTGGAAGTCAACGACGCTTGGTTAGCAACTTTAGGCTACACGCAAGATGAAGTCTTATCGGGAGAGGTAAACTTCCTTGAGATTACCCCACCAGAGTTTCGGCATTTAGACGAGCAAGCAATGGCACAGATGAAACAAGTTGGTCGCCATGCGCCGTTTGAGAAAGAATACATTCGTAAAGATGGTAGCCGAGTTCCCGTTTTAATTGGGACTGCCTATTTAGGAGGACCTAACGATTTAGGTCTAGGCTTCTTGCTCGATTTAACAGAGCGCAAACAATTGGAATTAGAACTGCGGCAGCGAGAGCAACAGTTCAAAATGGTGGCTGAAAATGCCCCGGATATTATTAGCCGAATCGATGCAGAATTTCGTCACCTTTATGTCAGTCCTTCTATAGAACTGGTAACAGGTATTTCAGCAGAGCAATTTGTTGGCAAGACCAATGTTGAGCTAGGAATGCCAGAAGACCTCTATCGTTTTTGGCATCATAGTCTACGGCAAGTATTTGCAACCGGGCAG
>CADCTM010000307.1 GCA_902805485.1 uncultured Coleofasciculus sp.
GTGGCGAAATCTCTTCATAGAACAACCAGGAAACCTAAAGAGTGATCTTTGGAAGCCCCCACTACACCTATACGGGATAGTGGGGGAGGATGTCACCCGAACTATACAAGCTCTGATCGTAAACTTTAGCGGCGGCGAGAACATAACTACGCAAACGAAGCTTGATTCTCAAGACCCCAAACTTGCAAAAGCGACTCATGGTTATCCAAATCTGGAGCGTGTGAGGAAGTCGCTCAAATTGTTATACAAGCATTTCCCCAACCACACTGTACATTCATTCACAAAAAGCATCTTGCCTAGAGATATATCAATAAAGTTTGAGGAAGATCCAGTCATCGCCGGGCATCGTGTGGCAGGTGCAATTGTACGCCACTTCAACCTCCCGCAAGGGTTCTATCCTCGTCAACTACAGACAAAGCATGGAACATCCTGGACGGGTTGAACTTACACCAGAGAATGAATACTTGGTGGAGCTACATACGCGATATAAGGAAGACCCGCGCGACGTTGCCGCAATTTTGGCACATGAAATCACTCATGTCTTTTTATACCGTGCTGGTTTATGGCTTCCGAATGAATACGATAACGAAATATTGACCGACACAGCCTCTACTTATCTAGGCGTTGGGTGGCTTGGTTTAAATGCTTTTCGTGTTACGGAATCTCAACAACCAAGTGTCAACCCTGGACAGGTTTACATTCAGTGGAAAGAAGAACGCTTGGGATACCTCACACCAGAGGAATTTGGATACGTACTCGGCAAACGAGCAATAACATTCCAAGAGAACATGGATAGCTTGATTACCAGTTCCGCTGCAAGAAAAGCTTTCCAAAACGGTTTTCACAAAGCAAAGTCAGAGTATCGGCAACCGCCGCTGAAAAAGTGCAGTTTTGCCAAGCGTGTGTTGTATTGGTGGAACCAGAAGTACATTCGTAAGCTGAACCGTACTAGCGGACTGAAGGGACTTTCACGTTCATTCGCTGACTATCAATTTGATGTTTCCGATGAGCTGAAAGTTGTATTTGAGTGTCCAGTGTGTAGTCAAAAGCTGCGTCTTCCCGTTAAGAAAAACATCCAGGCTCGTTGCCGTGTTTGCCAATCATCTTTTGAATGCAAAACCTGATTACTTAAATACGAACGTGATCAAATTACCGCGAGGTTATCGTTGAGGTGTGCTTTGGGTTGTCAATCAGGCGAAGTGATAGTAGACGTTCGCTTTAGTTCTTGATTCTGACTTGCTTTCAAGAAGCGCATCAAATTGATTAACAGTCTGAACCATCTTGTCTAATTGAGAAAAGGAAACAGTTTATCGGGCATCCCAAAGGATGCCCCAATCGGAGATATCTGGCGCAATACTAGAAGTTCGACAAACTCTCCACACTTAGGGGAACCATATCCCCGGTTGCTGTCAACCCCAATAACATCGGCTCCTGCGGTCGAATAAACTTGCCTGTGAGTACACAACGCTCTTCTTGTTGTGCTGTTGCTTCAATGCTGGCTCTGATATCCGAAGCAGAAAACTCCGGTCGATAATCACCAGATTTCTGCTGTACGTAATTCCAAAGTACATCTCGAATCAGTGCTTGATATCCTTGGTTGCCGGAAAGTTCTTTGAGCTTTTCTTTCAAATCCTTCTCTAGACGGATGCTGGTAACTTCCATGTCAGTAGTTGCAGTCCGGGCAAGTGTACGTATCATGTTTTTTTCCTCAAATAGGTGGACATCGTTGTAATACCAGTGTAGTATTTAAAAGTCAGCAATAAAATCCATCTTCAAAAATTACCATTCGTGAGCCTTCATCTAACTCTCTCCACCCCATGCCCTGCCACTGCTAGCCTCCGAGGTTGGCAACCCGCAGGAATGTCGGTGGAATTTTTGTATGAGGGCAGTTATGGACTAATAGAACTGCATAGACCTGAGATTAGAAATCAATTGAATAAAAAAGCCGGAAATTTAACGGCTATTGATAGCACGGGACGAGATAACGTCTCACAACAACATAAACGTAGCGGGAGGTACAGGCGAAACAACGCCGTACCAAAATAGGACAAGAAAACCTTAAAGTTTTTCTCAAGCTCCCGCTCTTAACTACAAAGAAGCGGGGGTTTTTGTATGAGGAGTGAAACAGTGACGAGTGCAACTGAAGTGTTAAGGCAATCAGTGGTGGTGTTCTCAAAGAACTACCTGCCAGTCAGTCGAGTCAACATACGCCGAGCGATCGCTCTTCTGGTAACGGGGAAAGCTGAACCGCTAGACTTTAGTGGTAACGGCTACAGCGTACATTCACCGAGTATCGTGCTTTTTGTTCCCCAAGAGATCCGCTTGACGATGACGGATGCGGAACGGGTTTGGAAACTTCCTCCGGTAAATCGCCGGGAAGTGTTAAGACGGGATAAGTACGCTTGCCAATACTGCGGTAACACGAAAAAGTTAACACTTGATCACATAATTCCCCGCTCAAAAGGCGGAAAACATAGTTGGGACAACGTAGTTATAGCCTGCGAACCGTGTAATAGTCGAAAAGGCGATCGCACTCCTGTTCAAGCAGGAATGATACTACGGACTAAGCCGAAAGCCCCAATTCATCCGGCTGTTGCCTTTGCCGAACAGTTCTGGCGTGAACAGCAAGTAAACCTGGAGTAGCAGGAGATCAAAGCTGATGCTGAAACTCACATACACCGAAAATGGCTTCTACTTGGAGCGTCTGGCTCAACCTCTTGAGGATTGGGTGACGGCACGAGTGATGCTGGCGCTGCGGGCGGGTACTAGTCTGTGCGTCGAATCCAGCACGGCATCGTTTTTGCTTCCAGCAAACTTGCCACAGTTGCGTCATCTGGAACGGCAGCAGGAGGGAGAAGAGGCGATCGATCTTTCTATCTGTGATGCGGAATTCATCGAAGTCAGTCTCCAAGGAACCTGGATGACTTCTCATGCAGAGGGAGCAGAAGGTGTCTTTGTAACATCGATGAACTACACCGTTGAATTCTTCTTGCTCAAGTTGTGGGAAGAATCCCCAACTTGTACTCGTTGCCTTCCTTAAATAAGTAAAAGGGTAAATAGTTAGTTGAATGTTTATAGAGGTAGTACTGGGCGTGCTACCTTTATTTTCCTTTGGTTTTTTGTACGTGTTGATTAGAAGATGAGCCATCTACTTCCTATTACTCTGCACAATCTTTCAAAGTAATAGAAAGTTATCTCTAATCTTACATCTGCTCATTTCAACCCCCAGACATTTA
>CADCTM010000308.1 GCA_902805485.1 uncultured Coleofasciculus sp.
TCGTCAATGTCAAGAGAATGCCGAAAATTACACCAAGCCCGCCTAAAACCGTACCAACTGTTAGACTATGAAGCCTGACTGTCGCTGGAATATAAGCGACAGTAATAATTTCTAATAACAGGTAGAGTCCCATAATTAACCAAGTTATGAGACTTCCAGGTTGTTGTTCCCAGATCAGAGTAGCTGACAAAGCGCCACAAACAAAAACGACTGTCCAAATTAAAGGGATTGCCGGCTCAAAAAATAGCCATTTCGGTCGATCTAATCGCTTAATCCAAGGAATATCGCGGGGTCTAATGAAGGCACTACCTAGGGCAACTAATAAAGTTATCCCTCCAATTACCATCCAAGCTCTTATCATATATTTCCCTTTTATTAAAATTTTGAAAACTATCGCGACGGCGGAAAAATAGTTTGTAATAATGATTTTGTTGAGGTAAGTGATAAATTTCCTCAGCCTTTAGAGTGAAAAACTAGCCCGCGCCGTCAATATTGACGAGATGAGCAAAAGGGAAAAATTCATATCCTAATATTTTATCTTTTATATTAGGATACGAGTTTAAGCTCAAAGTAGTTAGATACCCTTTAAGGAGAGATGGGGTTAATCGCATCTCTCCTTAAAGGGTGACAAGTGATCAATAAATAGCGTCGAACTGGGGTTACTTTAGCAAGGGAATTTTGCACTCCTGAAAGTAGGAGGCGATCGCATTTTCCAGAGAAGGCAACAGCACACCCCGTTCGCTGCTCAAAACGCTGTAGGATGGTCGCGATGCCGTAAAACCCAAAGTTTCCATTGGACGCGCATCAATGTATGCTGGATCAAAACCCGCCCTCTTCGCCGCAAACCGTGCTAAGTCTGCCCAAGAACTCGCGCCAGAGTTTGCAAGATGCCAAAGTCCTTCCTCACCATCAATTAAAAGATCGAGGCTAGAATTTACCAAATCTGGGATATAAGTCGGAGAAATGATCGAATCTTCTGCCGCAACAAACCGCTTTCCCTGAGCCAAGACTCGCAAGGCAACCGTGATGAAATTATACTCATCCCAAGGACCAAAAAAGGCACTGGTACGAACCACAAGCGCCGAAGGCAGTGCTTCCAAGACCTTTACCTCTGCTTGAGCCTTACTACGTCCGTAGACATTAAGGGGCGAAACAGCGTTACTTTCCACATAGGGAGCGCGAGAAGTGCCATCAAACACCAGATCCGATGAAAACGTTAGCAGTCCCACTCCCAAATCGGCGCAACACTGAGCAAGGACGGCAGGTCCTAGGGCATTTTCTCGCAGGCAAGCTTCCGGTTCTCGCTCGGCATCATCCACGCGCACATATCCCGCCGCATTCACCACTGCCCAAGGTTTCAACCCCCTCAAGACTGCCTCAACAGAAACCGGGTTAGCAATATCCATCTCTTGACGAGTCAGGAGGCGGTAAGGGATACCCCGCACTTCGCAAAGTCGCGCAAAAGCACGTCCCAGCGTTCCGGTTGCGCCTGTGATCACCAAAGGACGCAAGGATGGAGAAGTCGCAAGTCGGGACTCGGAAGTGTCTACCACGGAACCCGTTAATTTATTAACTTCTTCTGTAGACTGCACTGTCCCAGGTGCTTTGTCTGCTTCAACTTCACTGATGCTCACCGGTGGATAAAGCAGTCGTTGCGGTCGGCGCCACCATCCAGGTACATCCAGGAGTGGGTGGTCATATTCGCCCCCAGATGCCAGTTCCCGGAGCATCCGAGCGAGTGCAGTTGGGCGGGGGCGGGGGATAGAAGCGTTACTATCAGAGGAACGCAGGTCAAATACACCCGGTTCATAATGTCCGTCGGCGCGGGTGACTAAAGTATTCCAGTCGTATGCCCCCAAAAGCGACCAAGCGGTTATCGCCCGGACATCGACGCCCTCGGAGCGCAGACTGTTTGCCGCCTCCCAGACTTCTTTCAACCAGCGCAGTTGCTCCTCGCGGGTACTGCCGAGATGTACTTCTGTTACAGCGATCGGGGTTTTGTAGCGTTCCCAAGCTTCTTTGATCATTGTCCGGGGGCCGGCAGCGCCTTGGGCGCAAACTCGCACAGCTTCGACATCAGCGTATTGATGGCGTCCGTTGCCGCCGTGGGTACAGGTGGGATAACGATCTATGCGTTCATCTAAAAAGCGATCGCTAGTTAAATAATGGTTAATGCCAATAATATTTGGCGGACAAGGCGCTTCTAAAAACTGCTCTAGTTCTGCCTCACTGATCCCCAGCGCCCGGAGATAGTTCCACATTTGGTGATTACGGTTCACCCTACCGCCTAGCAGATCGAAACTCAACCAACGGCGCTCGTTTTCAAATTCTGCCTGATACTTTAGTAGCGGCGTACTAGACATTTTACCCAAATCGTCTGTCTGTACCAGTTGCGCTGCTGGGTTGACTTGACGAATTGCCTGCATTGCCAGCCGAATCGCTTGACACTGGGTAATTAACGCCCTTGCAAAGGTTGCGCCGTCCCGCCCATGAGGATACCAATGTCCATATAGTCCGCTAAACCGCGCTGTGGTTAGCGGTTCATTGACGGGGGTGTAACTTTCCACCCAAGGGTAGCGTTGGGCAAAAGCTTCGGCGAATTGAGCAAGTCCTTGGGCAAAGGCGGGATCGACCAAACTAGTATGACGGGGACCGCTGCCGTGGTGAACTAAGCCAACAATCGGGCGGATGCCGAGTTTTTGGCATAGACCGAGGCGTTCATCCGCCCATGACCAATCTGCACACTCTATGCCATCGGGTGCTGTTAGCTCCCACAACACAGGGTAGCGCATTGCGGTGACACCCAGTTCGGCAAATAAATTTAGGTCTGTAATGCGGGTGGCGTGACCGTTTCGCGCCATTTGGTTGAAATACTGGTCGCCGACTCGGTTAACGGTACATTCAACTCCTCCCCAAATTTCTACTTTGGGAGTTTGTATTTTTAATTTTGAAGGTTCTTTTGCTAAGTATGTTTCTTTTAATAATTCGC
Source organism: uncultured Coleofasciculus sp. (assembly GCA_902805485.1). Classification (GTDB taxonomy): domain Bacteria; phylum Cyanobacteriota; class Cyanobacteriia; order Cyanobacteriales; family Coleofasciculaceae; genus CADCTM01. The sequence continues at coordinate 2,990 of CADCTM010000308.1, forward strand.
TATTTAATCCCGCCCGTCCCATTCTTCACTCCTAATTAATTTGCTTCGATTAGGGATTTGCTTGTTGTGTTTCGCATAGGGCGTTTTAAATTCTTGGACTTAGCAACTTCCAAGTTAATGAATAAATTTAAAAGCCCTATGCTACTGATTGAATTTAATGCTAATTATTAACCGCTTTCCCGTTACCGTTACTGACAGGTTCTAAGGAAGCTACTGGCTC
>CADCTM010000309.1 GCA_902805485.1 uncultured Coleofasciculus sp.
AGTCGGGCAGGAGGTGGAAGACATCTGTGCCAAAGGATATCCTAAAAGGCTTGTCATTACCTGGATTTTTCGTCTACCCACTCATCCGCTGGAGGTTAAAACCCCCGTCTCATAACAATTTTATTTTCAGATGCTACACTTCGATGAACACAACCCCCCTTAAGTAAGAGGGGAGAAAGAAAAGTATTTGTAGTAAAGATTAATGAAATTGGTATCACAGAGAAAGTCGCTTTTAACCGACTCTAGTCTCATTCTTGGAGTCTATTTTAACGGACTTTTGCTGTTAGCCAGCGAATTAATTCGCTGGCTGGTATGCGGAAAAACTCAGGTATTTCTCAAGATTTTGGGAAATGTGGGTAATGACAAGTTTTCAAAGGAGAGAGGAGTCAGACTTGATGTTTTCTTCGGAAAGGCGGCTCGCCTGCTTGAGGGAATACTCTCTTGATGAATTATTGAGGCTTTCGAGGGCGTTGCTACTAACTCAGAGTGACTTAATTTGGATGGGGGAGGAGAAACTCGCCTCTATTAATTAAATCGACCTGAGAGCAATTCACCCCTCACCAAACTTTACAGAGTTAGCGAAAACCCTCAGCGCTCAAACGAGGGATGGTCAAAGTGATGGTGTTCATAGGCTGTGCGGTAATGCCTGCAACTTCAATTATAGAAGCTAACTAATGACCTAAAAGTTTATCTCGCAAATGCTTAATGCGATCGCGATATTTTGCTGCTTCCTCAAACTCCATCTTCTTCGCCGCCTCTTTCATTTGTGCTTCTAATTGGGTAATAAAGGTAGGAATTTGCTCTAATGGCAACTCCTCAACTTGTTCATAAACCTCTTCAATTTGTTGAGCATTTAATCGGCGTGACACAGCTAAAAATGCCAAAATCGAATTACTTGATCTTGAAACAATTGATTGGGGTGTAATGCCATGCATCTTGTTGTAAGCGATTTGAATTCCACGGCGACGTTCCGTTTCATCAATCGCTTTAATCATGCTGCGGGTGAGATTATCGGCATATAAAATTGCTTGTCCTCGGACATGACGTGCTGCACGACCGATGGTTTGAATAAGCGATCGCTCTGCTCGCAAAAAACCTTCCTTATCTGCATCCAAAATTGCCACCAGAGACACCTCTGGCAAATCCAATCCCTCCCGCAATAAGTTGACTCCAATTAACACATCAAACTCACCTTCTCGTAGCGACTGCAAAATTTCAATCCGTTCAATTGATTGAATTTCCGAATGCAAGTAACGCACCTTAATTCCTCGTTCTTGCAAGTATTCTGTCAAGTCCTCCGCCATCCGCTTTGTAAGAGTGGTAATTAATGTCCGTTCGTGCTTATCCACTCGGTCTTTAATTTCACCTAATAAATCATCCACTTGACCTTCTGTTGGGCGCACAAAAATTTCTGGATCAATTACACCAGTTGGACGAATTACTTGTTCTACAACGCGCCCCTCTGACTGTTCTATTTCCCAGTCTCCTGGTGTTGCAGAAACGAAAATACATTGATGCATCTTTTCCCAAAATTCTTCTGACTTCAACGGGCGATTGTCAGCAGCACTCGGTAAGCGAAAACCATGTTCAATTAGGACTTTTTTCCGCGCTTGATCACCGTTATACATCCCCCGAATTTGCGGCACACTAACGTGAGATTCATCGACTACTAAAAGCCAATCTTTCGGGAAATAATCAATTAAACACTCCGGCGGGTCTCCGGCAATTCGCCCTGCTAAATGACGAGAATAGTTTTCGACGCCGTTGCAGTAACCAACTTCTCGTAAGAGTTCCAAATCATATCGAGTGCGTTGTTCTAATCGTTGTGCTTCTAGTAAATTTCCGGCTTTTTCTAATTCTTCCAAACGCCCACGTAGTTCTGATTCAATTGCTTCACAAGCTTCTTCAAGTCGATCGTCTGGTGTAACAAAGTGACGCGCTGGGTAAACATTTATTGCGTCTAAACTTTGCAGAATTTCTCCAGTTACGGGGTCAACATAGCGGATCGCATCTATTTCATCGCCAAAGAATTCTACACGGATAATTCGGTCTTCATAAGCGGGTCCAATTTCTAAGACATCGCCTTTTACACGAAAACGTCCCCGTCCGATATCTAAATCATTGCGGGAATATTGGACTGTGGCTAAGTCTCGCAGTAATTCACGTTGATCGACTTCTTTTCCTACCCGAAATGGAATCGCCGCTTTGAGGTATTCTGAGGGCATACCTAAACCATAAATGCAGCTAATTGAGGCGACAACAATAACATCACGGCGTTCAAAAAGCGATCGCGTTGCCGAGTGCCGCAGCATATCAATTTCTTCATTAATTGCCGCTGTTTTCTCGATATAAGTATCGGTGACGGGAATATACGCTTCGGGTTGATAGTAATCGTAATAGGACACAAAGTACTCAACCGCGTTATCGGGAAAGAATTCCCGCAACTCATTACATAATTGGGCTGCTAAGGTTTTATTGTGAGCAAGGACGAGGGTTGGTTTGCCAATTTTTTCAATCACAGCGGCGACGGTGAAGGTTTTCCCGGTTCCCGTTGCCCCTAATAAGGTTTGGTGACGTGAACTCGATTGCAAGTAGGATGTTAGTTGTGCGATCGCTTGGGGTTGGTCGCCTGTGGGTTGAAAGGGAGCTTGAAGATTAAATTGCGTCATAGGTGTGAAGCTTAAGAACTGCCTTGAGTAACTGTACTGAGTCAGGTTTAAACTGGAATAGGTTTTGCTCTGTAGCCTAAATAAAAGCTGCTCTTTTTCTCGGTTAGATCTAGGAAATTTCTCTACATTGATGCCTCTAGATAATTGCTCGACGCTAAACTCGATTTGTCTTCTCTCAGATTGACAAAATCTTGCCAAAGCTTTCTCATCGTTTCCTGTGCATTAAGAAAGAACTTTTCTGTATACATAAGCGCCTCTGCAATAAGCTTGCATCAATGTCCCTCGAACAATTCAGCCGAGCCGGATTTTTGAGAGTTCTATGTTTAATTGTAACAATTTTAAATTGCTAGTAATAATTATTGTCGGCATTTGATCCCATTGCTAACGTAGGCAGTGGCTAGAGTAAGGAGTATTGTTAGTCATGACAACCAGGCTAAATATTGGCGACTATGCACTTCACAAAACAACCGGAAAGTTAGGTCAAGTTGTTGCCCACGGACATGAGATCCTTGATAGCGTTTACCTACCAACACTCAA
>CADCTM010000310.1 GCA_902805485.1 uncultured Coleofasciculus sp.
CAGGTTCTTCAACTGATATTACAGAGCGCGTACAAATTGAGGCAGCACTGCGTGAAAGTGAAGCACGATTTGCCCTCGCTGTCGATGGCGTCCAAGATGGAATTTGGGACTGGGATCTTCGCACCGGAGAAGCATATTTTTCTCCTCGTTGGAAGAATATGTTGGGATACCAAAACCAAGAACTTCCAAACACAATTGAAACTTGGCAACAATGCCTTCATCCAGAGGATAGAGACCGCACTTTGTCGGTTTTGCAAGCTTACCTAGAAGGTGGCAGTTTGATTTATTCTGTAGAGTTTCGCGCGCGATGCAAAGATGGTAGTTACCGTTGGATTCTTGCTCGTGGAACGGCTCTGCGGGATGAGATGGGTAAGCCTTATCGGATGTGTGGCTCCCATACGGATATTAGCGATCGCAAACTGGCTGAGGCAGAATTTATTCGGAGTAAGGACTTACTGGAATCGGTTTTTAATGAGTCAGCCGATGCAATTTTTATAGTCGATGGAGAAACAGTTTTAACGGTAGATTGCAATCGCCGTGCCGTAGAACTTTTTGAAGCCAAAAGCAAGGATGAATTACTAAACATTGCAGGAAGTACTCTTCAAAAGGAACCGTTTACAACACAAGAAATTACTTCTATTGTGACCGAACTGACGCTTCGAGGGATTTGGAGCCGGGAGTTAGAATATGTTACTAAAAAAGGCAATCTGTTTTGGGGCAATATGGCGGTGAGGCTGATTCAAGTAGTCGGTCATCAAATGCACCTGGTGCGGATTACTGATATTACTGAACGTAAGCAACAAGAAGAAGCCTTACGCTTGATTGTTGAAGGCACAGCATCGGCAACAGGCAACACTTTTATGCACTCTTGTGTCCGTTATTTGGCTCAGGTTTTGCAAGTTCGTTATGCTTCAATTAGTGAGTCAATTGATCCAGAGCATACTAAAGTTCGGATTTTAGCGTTTTGGGAAGGTGAAAGCTGGATTGAAAACCAAGAGTATCTTGTCACCGGAACTCCTAGGCAAACTGTTTTAAACAGTCGGACAACCTGTTACTATCCTCAACACTTACAACTATTATTTCCTAATGCTCAGGATTTAGTAGAATTAAACGCCGAAAGTTATATTGGCGTGCCATTAATTGACGATGAGGGGACGGTTTTAGGACTAATTTCTGTGCTGGATGTGAAACCACTGGTCTTCGATCCGGGTAAACAGTCGATTTTGAAAATTTTTGCCGCACGAGCGGTCGCTGAGTTGAAACGGCAGAAAATTGAAGAGGTGTTGCGTCAAAAAGCCACACAAGAAAAAGCGATCGCTCAAATTATTCGACAAATGCGATCGTCATTAGATATCGAAACAATTTTCCGAGCGACGACCAAAGAACTACGACAAGCGATTAATTGCGATCGCGTTGTTGTCTATCGGTTTAATTCTGACTGGAGTGGAGGGTTTGTTGCGGAGTCAGTGGCAACGGGTTGGATTACTTTATTGCAAGAACAACAAAATAACCCTAATCTTACCGACAGAGCATTAGACTCCGAACATTGCATAGTAAATTTAGATAACGAGGTCAACCTTGTAGAGGATACTTATCTGCAAGAAATTGAAGGCGGCTTCTACAGCCGAGGCACAAGTTTACGGGTTATCCAAGATATTTACAAAGCTGGCTTTCAAGAGTGTTATGTTAAGCTTTTGGAGAGATTTCAAGCTAGGGCTTATATTACTGTTCCTATTGTTTCTAGTAATAAAGTGTGGGGATTACTTGCCAGTTATCAAAATTCCGGCTCGCGCCAGTGGGAACCTACAGAAATTAACATCGTCTTTCAAATTGGCATTCAGTTAGGAGTTGCCTTACAGCAAGCCGAATTACTCGCCCGAACTCAACAACAGTCAGCTCAACTTACACAAGCCAAAGACGCCGCAGAAGTTGCTAACCGCGCGAAAAGTCAATTTTTGGCTTCGATGAGTCATGAACTAAGAACACCGCTCAACGCCATTCTGGGCTTTACTCAAGTGATGCATCGTGACGCTTCTATTTCCCCACAGCAGCAGGAGCATCTCGGCATCATTTTGCGCTCAGGTGAGCATTTGTTAGCACTGATTAACGATATCCTAGAAATGACGAAAATCGAGGCAGGCAGGATTACCCTTAATGAAACAAGCTTTGACTTGTATCGACTACTCGACAACTTGCTCAAAATGTTGGAACTTGGCGCCATATCTAAAGGTTTACAACTGAGCTTTGAACGCACAAGCAATGTTCCTCAATATGTGCGAACTGATGAAGGAAAATTGCGTCAGATTCTGATTAATCTGCTGGACAATGCAATTAAATTTACGGAAGTTGGAACTGTGACGTTGCGAGTATCATCCGTTACATCTCCAAGACTTTCGGACTTTCTTAATAACTCTAATTTTGAAGAGCCAATCAACGAACCTTTTATCCTTCATTTTGAAGTAGAAGACACTGGACTTGGCATCGCATCCGAAGAAATTAATTTGCTATTTGAAGCATTTACCCAAACAGCAACAGGTCGAAAATCAATGCAGGGAACGGGATTGGGTTTACCAATTAGTCGTTCTTTCGTGCAACAATTGGGAGGAGATATTACCGTCGATAGTACCCCTGGTCAGGGAACAAAATTTAAGTTTAATATTCAAATTAATCCAGCTCAAGCAACTGAGATTGAAACATTATCCTTAATTGGGCAAGTAGTTGGATTAGTACCTGAACAACAAGCTTATCGCATTCTGGTCGCTGAGGATGATTGGGCGTCTCGTCAATTGCTCGTAAATCTCCTGACATCAGTAGGATTCCAGGTGCGTGAAGCCTCAAATGGTGAAGAAGCGGTTGCTTTGTGGCAGAGTTGGCAACCGCACCTAATTTGGATGGATATCCGGATGCCAGTAATGGACGGTTATGAGGCAATTCAACAGATTAGAAGTAGTGAAGCGATGATTTTAGTCCAGGCAAATGAACAGGATAAAATGAGTGCTTTTACTGTGATTATTGCCCTAACAGCTAGTGCTTTTGAGGAGCAACAAGCCATGATTTTAAGAGGAGGTTGCGATGATTTTATGCGTAAACCGTTTCAAGAAAATCAATTGTTTGAAAAAATGTCTCGTCACTTAGGAGTGCGTTATTTATATAAGGCAGAAGAACCTAACCTACAGGCTTTAACACAACCACTTGCCTTGACC
>CADCTM010000311.1 GCA_902805485.1 uncultured Coleofasciculus sp.
GTAAGACGTTGACCAAGATTGGATAGCTTTCAGGGTGCAATCAATGTTGAAGCGTCGCCCGTAATCGAGCCATCCTCTTTCCACTTGCCAATGGAGTTGGTGAGCGAGGGTTGCTTCAATCTGACGGGTGATTAGCCAACTGATTTAGTCGAAAACCAGAGGATTTCTTTAAATGATCTTACTCAGGAGAGCGATCGCTTTCGCATTTAGCAGGAAGTCCAAGCTGCCCGACAACAAAACTAACCTTTTGGACTAAGATATCGCATCACAACCGCAACAGATGAGCAGAAGTGGGTTTTGAAGGACTCGGAGTTTTCTCGATGGTAGAAAAACTAATGGCTAGACAAAGCTTCATTACTGATATTACTGAGTACAAACAAGGAGCCGAAGCCTTTCCACTGTTGCATGGGTTAATCCAAGCGATTAGTGAAGCCTCAGACTTTCATTTTGCCCTCAATGTGGCGCTACATAAGGTTTGTGAGGCAACTAGCTGGGATTTTGGAGAAGCTTGGGTAAAAAATGCTGACGGTACCGTTTTAACCTGCGCTGAGGCTTGGTGTAGCCGCCAAAACGCTGAGGAGAATCACTCGGAAGCGTCTGAATTACTAGGAGCAATCCCTATCGGCTCAACACTGGGTGAATTTCGCCGCCTGAGCCAAACTTACACCTTTGCACCCGGTATCGGACTGCCAGGAAAAGTTTGGTCATCCCAACAACCTTTATGGATACAGGATGTTTCGTTGAAGTCGAACACCTTTTTTAATCGCGCTCATTTGGCGAAAGCTTGTGGACTCAAGGCGGGTTTTGGTGTACCAATTCTGGCAAACAACGAAGTCTTGGCAGTGCTTGTCTTTTTCATGTTTGAATCTCGCCAAGAAGACCAACGATTAGTAGAACTAATTTCAACTGTCGCCACTCAGTTAGGAGCCATATTTCAACGCAAGCAAGTGGAAGCAGCATTACAGGAAAGTCAGCGCCGCCTCGCCAGTTTAATGAATTCGCTGCCGGGAATTGTCTTTTCTTGTGCTAAGAAGCCAGAGTGGTCAATGACTTACCTGAGCGAGGGTTGCCTGCCCCTCACAGGTTACACCAGTGAAGAGTTGATCGGGAATCGAGCGATTTCCTTTGACGGCATTACTCATAAGGACGATTTACCCAAAGTCCTAGCGGCGATTGAAACGGGTGTGTCTCACCAGCAACCCTATGTGGTTGAGTATCGCATCCGCACTAAATCAGGTCAGGAAAAGTGGGTTTGGGAAAAAGGACATGGGGTGTTTGATAGTGCTGGCGAAGTTCTCGGATTGGAAGGCTTTATTACTGATATTACGGAGCGCAAACGTTCAGAGGATGCCTCCCGGCAAGCGGAAGCGAAATATCGCAGCATTTTTGAAAACGCCTTAGAAGGGATTTTTCAATCTAGTGCTGATGGATATTATTTAAGTGCGAATCCCACACTGGCAAAGATTTATGGTTATGCTTCACCTCAAGAACTGATTGAGTCGCTGACGGATATTGAGCATCAGTTGTATGTGAAACCTCAGCGTCGTGATGAGTTTGTTCGCCTGATGCAAGAAAATGATGCAGTATCAGAGTTTGACTCTCAGGTTTATCGCAAAGACGGCAGCGTGATTTGGATTTCGGAAAATGCCCGTGCGGTTCGCGACCCCCAAACGGGTGAACTGCTTTATTACGAGGGTTTGGTAGAAGATATTACCGAATGCAAGCGGGCAAAGGAGCAATTACGGGAACGCGCTTTTTATGACACTTTGACAGGATTGCCTAATCGTGCTTTATTTATGGAGCGCTTGAGCCAGATGGTAGAGCGAGGTAAAGGAGATCCTAACTATGGATTTGCGGTCTTATTTTTGGATCTTGATCGCTTTAAAGTGGTGAATGATCGCTTGGGGCATCTGGTGGGAGATCAACTATTAATTGCGATCGCCCGTCGCTTAGAATCCTGTATACGGGCAGAAGATACGGTTGCTCGTTTGGGGGGAGATGAGTTCACCATTCTCCTAGAAAATATCGCAGAAGCTAGCGTTGCGATCCGGGTCGCCCAACGAATTCATCAAGCACTAATTGCACCCTTCAATCTGGAGGGAAATGAGGTTTTTACTGCGGCAAGTGTCGGCATTGTTTTAAATCGCCAGTCGCCTCAAGACAATCAAACCACAAATTACGAGCGACCAGAAGACTTGTTACGAGATGCTGATACAGCACTATACCGCGCTAAGGCATTGGGTAAGGCACGTTATGAAGTGTTCGACCAGACAATGCATCAAAGTGCTGTGGCGCTGTTGCAGTTGGAAACTGACCTCCGCAGAGCAGTAGAACGCCAGGAATTTCAGCTTTATTATCAGCCAATTGTTTCTTTACTTACCAACCAGATTAAGGGGTTTGAGGCACTGTTGCGCTGGCAACACCCAACCCAAGGTTTGGTTTCTCCGGCTGAATTTATCCCCATTGCGGAAGAAACGGGGTTAATTATTCCGATTGGTTTATGGACGCTGCGGGAGGCGTGTCGCCAGTTGAGTCTTTGGCATTCTCAGCTTGGCAAAAATTGCGAATTGACCATTAATGTTAATGTTTCAAGCAAACAGTTTTTGCAGCCCGATTTGTTGAATCAACTTGATCAAGTGCTACAGGAAGCGGGTTTGGCAAGTCGTTATTTAAAGTTAGAAATTAACGAAAGTTGTTTATTAGAAAATCCGCAGGCGGCGGCTGTTATTCTTAACCAGTTAAGAAGTCGCGGAATTGGGTTATGCCTGGATGATTTTGGCACAGGTTATTCTTCGTTAAGTTATCTGCATCAATTTCCAATCAACATCTTAAAGATTGACCAATCTTTTATCCGCCGTCTCGGTGCTGTGGAGGAAGTTGAAGCTTCGGGGAAAGTGAAAAGTCCCTCTTGGCAAATTGCCCAAACCATTGTGATGCTTGCTCATAACTTGGGAATGGAGGTAATTGCCGAAGGCGTAGAAACAACGGGACAATTGAGGCAATTGCGATCGCTTAATTGTCAATATGGTCAAGGATACCTATTCTCTCGTCCGGAAGCGGCGTCAACGGCTGGGGCATTAGACAGTGTTAGGACGTTAGATTGTTCTTATGGGGTGGAGCGCCAACCTGAAAATCTCCCTGGATTAGTGCAATAACGAGTAATCTGAAACTACGCTTGCCCAATTCCTCACAACTGGGTGCGT
>CADCTM010000312.1 GCA_902805485.1 uncultured Coleofasciculus sp.
TAAAAATTGGTTTTAAAAAATGACAAAAGCACTGCTTGAAATCAAAAATCTATGGGTAAACTATGGTGCTATTCAAGCTCTACAAGATACTAACTTGGTAGTTAATGAGGGTGAGGTAGTAACATTAATTGGGGCAAATGGAGCAGGAAAAAGTACTACTCTCAAAGCGATTTCTCGATTAATTAATCCATTAAAAGGGCAGATTTTTTACAACGGAGAAGATATTACACGCTATCGCCCCGATCGCGTAGTCAGTCTTGGTATTGCCCAAAGTCCTGAAGGGCGTAGGGTTTTAGCTCGACAAACAGTTTTGACAAATCTAGAATTGGGCGCTTATACTCGGTCTGACCGTTTGGCAATTAAAGCGGATATTGAGCGTCAGTTTCTCACTTTTCCGCGTTTGGGAGAACGTCGGCATCAGCTTGCTGGCACACTCAGTGGTGGTGAACAGCAAATGTTAGCGATCGCGCGTGCCGTGATGAGTCGCCCTAAACTTTTGCTACTCGATGAACCGAGTCTCGGTTTGGCACCTCAAGTTGTTCGTGAAATCTTCTCAGTAATTCGCCAATTACATGAACAAGGCGTCACCATCTTATTAGTAGAACAAAATGCTAACTTAGCTTTACAAACTGCCCATAGAGGTTATGTTTTAGAAGCTGGACAATTGATTTTAACGGATGTTGCCTCAGCTCTACTCAATGATCGGCGCGTGAGAAAAGCTTATCTAGGCTAGAACCTGAACTTCCCAGCGAGTAAAAAAATACCCAGTCTGTGGTTTGAAAGCTGATTCATAAAGAGAATCTAAAATACTTCTGGATTAAGCTTGGGCCAATTTTAGGCTAGATTCAGTTGTATTGATTAGGGTTTTAGCAAGGAGAGCGAACGCCTCAGAACGATTAGGAGCGGTGGTTGTGCTGGATGCAGCCAAGGAAAAACTGTCCAAATGGGCAGTGATTTGGAGCGAGTCGGGCTATTTTGGCAAGAACTTCGCCAATGCTATTCAGCAGGTGTGTGGGAATGGGGTTCGAGTGGAAGTGAGTGAACAAACTTCCAAGACATTTGAGGAGTTGCCCAAGCGGTGGATGGTGGAGCAAACTTTCGGATGGCTGAATCGATTTCGGCGGTTGAGCAAGAATTATGAGGTGTATAAGTGAGATGAGTGAAGTGATGGTACAGGTTTTGGGTTATCAATTAGCTACCAATTGTTGTGGAAAAACATCGAAGTAAAATCCCTTGCATTTCTACTACAGGCAAAGACACCGAGTTTATCGTAGAAATAACAATAAGACATTAGCTTGTAACTTGTCAGATGCGTTACAGTTTATTCCTAAAACACCCGGCGGCAAGTTGCACTAATGCTTGGGGGAGTATTCGATGTTCCTGAATTTGAATCCGGGCGTGAAGCGTTTCTGGCGTATCATCAGGCAGCACCGGAATTGCAGCTTGTACCAAAATTGGACCACTGTCTACTTCTAAACGTACCAAATGAACGGTACAACCTGCGATTTTTACCCCTGCTTCAAGGGCTTGTTCTACTGCCCGTACTCCTTTGAAACTAGGTAATAAGCTGGGATGAATATTAACAATGCGATCGGGAAAGGCTTCAATTAACACAGGTGTTACAAGTCGCATCCAACCAGCCATCACAACACAATTTACCTCGTGCTGCTGCAAAGTCTGGACAATTTTGGCGTCCAAGGTTTCGCGTTTTTTATAGTCTCGATGATTATGCAATACCGCAGGAACGCCCCATTTCTCGGCTCTAGCGCAGGCTTTAATACCAGGATTGTTGTAAATTAAGACTTGGAGCTGGGCTTTGAGTTGAAGAGAGGCGATCGCTTCTGCCACTGCTTCAAAATTACTACCGCTTCCAGATGCCATTATTCCCAGTTTCAAGAATTCACCCTCTAGAGGTGCAACAGTCGGTGAAACTAAACAAGCTGTTGAATCAGTTTGTGCAAAATTGCTATTCATTCAACCTTAGCGTCTTACTCGATTAGAGCCAGTGGGACATAGAATTTCTGCTTTAACATTACTGGGTGCTGAGGGCATCGCCGGGGGCGTTGATGAAGGTTTTTCTGTTTCACAAATCGTGGAGATTGTCAAGGCTTCATTCTTCTCTTTTACGAGAAACACTGCCCCTGTATAGCTTTTGAGTTCAGGACGCAAGGCTGTCGCCGTCATCATCACGCTTCCAGTGGAGTTACCTTGAGGGACAATCTGGTAGCGATAATTTTCTGTTTCTGGCTCGATGCCAAGACCGAGTTCTCCAATCGTTGTGGCGAATTTATCGTTTTCCAAATAGTAAGCTTGTTGACCACGGTTCATCGCACCCATGTTTTGTTTACCTTCAATTTGTTGCGCCCGATTAACTGCCGTCTGAAGGTCATTCACCTGAGCATTTGCTGGCAAAGCTGTTGAATCAGATACTTTTTCAAATAAACTAGCATCAGAGCGAAAAGCGGTTGGTCTAGGTTCTCCAGGATTTGTCCCCGCTACTTGCAAGCGCAATTGACCCGCCGCCGTAAACTCAAAAATCGTCTTTACAAATTGATCCGTGCCGGGAAATATCACATCAATCTGCATTGGTTGAGGAGTCGGATTAATGCGATATCCCAACTTTTGAGTAACGGGAGTTTCGGCACTGGAGGGAAGCTGGACAAATAACGTACCATCTGGAGTAAAAGTCAAGGTAATTACTTGATCAGATGCAGGATTTTTCGCTTGCCATTGTCCGCTTAATCTTGCTTGCGGCGATGGCACATTCCCTTGTTGTGGAGATGGAGAGGGTGTGATGGACGGTGTAGGTGATGGCTGGGCGATAGCAGGGTGTTGCACCAGTATGGCACTAAGCGTCAATGTACTCAGTAGCCCCAAAAGCAAGTTCGATGCAATACTGATACTGGTAACTTGGCTAGCTTGAAGCCAGCGAAGGTTGAAGCAAGTTCGACTCATAAGAATTAAGCAATTTTTAGCCCTTTTTCCTTCTTTAGGATAGCGGAAGAGCGATCGCCAGATTGACTGCCTAAATTTGTTTAAAACTAAGAATTGTTTATACGTTAAGAATTTTCTGAACTATTTAGTTACCACCACAAGTCCCAAAGGAGTCCCACTGAAACTCTGCCAAGACGAGGACACTTCCCCCCATAATGATGCCTGTGGCGAGAAACTGCCAGGAACCAACGTAAGGAAGAATGGCG
>CADCTM010000313.1 GCA_902805485.1 uncultured Coleofasciculus sp.
GGATCGCTATCGGCAAGGAAAGCGACTTCGTAAACGCGATCGCCGATCATTTGTTGGGTAGGTTCTAATAGAATTTTTAAGGGTTGAAACTCGTCCGGGTTATTTTTTGACGCCTCAATAAAGCGTTTTTGCAGATCGCTTAACCAAGTCGGAAGGTCAGTTGCCAATTCTGTAATGTCAAAGGACAAATGGTAATAACCGACGTAATGCTCATCTCCAAAGGCATCTGGTGCAGGTTTGGGTTCGGGAATTTGGATCAGTTCAATCCGTCCGCCAAGTCCTTCCATCCAGCAAGCGAGAGTAATTCCCGCCGTAAAGCGATCGCTTACTGTAAAGCCTAATTGCTCATAAAAGGCGATCGCACGATGAATATTCGCTGTCCGAATCGAAGCATGATGCATTACTTTTGTCAATGCCTAATCACTAGCGATCATTACTCAAAGATGCGGAAATAAGGATAACGGACAGGGACACCAGGTTCTTTTTCCAAATCAAAATTAATCACTTCCCAGCAAGGCTCTTGTTGGGGATCGGGACTAAACTCTACAGGTAAACCATAAAGTCTAGGTCGCGATGGTTCTGATTGTCCGCGCCAAGGTGTGCTACGTTCCAAGTAGGCACTGACTAACTCTTTATACCGACTGGCAATAATTACCCGCGTCGCTCGAAAACCTTGAGTATAAAGCCGATCTAGGGCTTCGTGAATCTCAAAGCGGATGCCGTCAGGATGGGTATGCTGCCGATACCATTCTTCATTCCACTGACGCCAATGACGCCCCGATTGTAAATGAATCAGTTCCCCCGTTTTTGGGTCTGCCTCGAATGCACCGTGACGCGGACACAGATAAGTATCCGTTAGCGTCAGTGCGGGAATCAACTGACGGCAGTGGGGACACTGAATTTCTTGCCCAAAAATGGGGTACTGCAAGCCTGAATTGATCATCAAGTGGTTATCGGCGCCTTGCCTGTGAGTGTGCTAGTACCTTTGAATCTATTATAAATGTCACCGCTAACACCCATCTTATTTTTTTTGATTGGGAGTGAAAAGCGACACAGAACTTAGAACACTTAGCACTAATTCTTATCGTGAATTATCTTAACTCGCAATTCTCTCTAACTTCATCTTATTGGGCAGCAGTTGACTTGTCCTTGGCCGCTTTTGTTGCCTCAAATGCCGTAGTTATCGGCAAAGTTTCCCTCGCGGCTGGGGTTAGTATTTGGTATGGTGCCGTTGTCCGGGGTGATATTGAGCGTATTGAGATTGGGGAGAGGAGCAATATTCAGGATGGGGCAATTTTACACGGCGACCCTGGTAAACCAACAATTTTAGAAGATCATGTTACGGTTGGGCATCGGGCGGTGGTGCATTCAGCTTATATTGAACGAGGCTGCCTGATTGGAATTGGGGCGGTGGTGTTAGATGGCGTCCGGGTGGGTGCTGGTAGTATTGTGGGAGCTGGTGCGGTAGTGAGTAAAGATGTTCCGCCGTTGTCTTTGGTTGTGGGGGTTCCGGCTAAACGATTACGGGATGTTTCCCCTAGTGAAGCTGAGGAACTAATCGAACACGCCCGGCGCTACGAACAGTTGGCTTTGGTTCACGCGGGAAAAGGAACTGATTTAGGATTTACAGCCTCCCACTAACGTATATTGTCTAATGCGGCAAAGTCATCTGGCAAACGATGCCAATTTGCCTAAAAATAGAAAAATGAGAAACGTTCAAAAAACTTCAATAGTTGAGTGAGGTCAATAAAAACATGGACATTGATTGGCGTATAGCAGTAGTTCTGTCTCCTTTGCTCGTTGCAGCAGGTTGGGCAGCATTCAATATTGGTGCAGCCGCGTTGAAGCAAGTTCAGGGCATGCTTAATAAGTAAGTCCTGATCACCCTTTGACAAAGTGCAACAAAGCCAACTAACCCAACCGCTCTTGATGGGCGGCGTTGCACCAATTGAGGATTGATTTTGGTGTAGGGGTAGCGCCCCTGTGCATACCCCTACCGTATTGAGATGGCAACCTCGCCCTGTTGCCCTGACGAATTTTACAAGCCAATTCAGAAACGCCTGATGGACAGTTGGCTTTTAAATGTGAATTTGCCTGTAGTTTTTGAAACGTCGTCAAACCATCGAGAGTTTGCATCGTGAAATCAAGCAGAATTGCGTCTGGATGCTCTTTTTCGGCTTTCACAAGCTTTTCCTAGGGCAGGCTAGAGGCATTCTCCGCAAGAAAATCTCTAACTTGTGGAATGGCATCCTGCCTGTCGGCGGAAATGATGCAAAATCTCAACTATTCATGTTCCGCCCGAAACACATTAGCGTAGAGATTAGCAATAATTTGCTTTCCAAGAAGCGTCAACTCCAAGTAATGTAATGCGGGTTGGATGTAGCCAAAAACAACATTCCAATAAAAAGCTGGGTAATTCTTCCGTAAATCCTCAGGAGAGTTATAGCCTAAAGTCTTATTAGCGCCAGTTTCTTCAAACTCATAAAATAGTGCGGGAATTTTTTTCAAGTAGCGAGGATCAGAAAGTTGACCAATCAAATCAGCCGCTCTTGTTAAACCAGGATAATTAATTGTGTCGGAATGCTCTTCATCCGCAGGTGCAGGGAAACGAGTTAACTCAATATTACACTGGATTGCCTGGGCATCAATCAGATTGTGAGTGCCAAAACGTTCCTTAATAAAGAGTTTTCCTCGATCAACATGAAAGGAAGTCAAGCTAGCATCTGTTGCCCCAAACGGCAGACAAATCATCATATCGTCTAAACCCGTAGCATACAGACCGGCTTGCGCTTTATCACCCTGACAAACACCTTTGACATAGCCAATATCGTGACACAATGCAGAAATAATTAGATGTAACCAGTCTTCGCAAGAAACATTGCCTTCGTAGATATGCTTGCCTCGGAGAATTTCTTGACCCACTAAGGTTACTAATGCGGTGTGTTCGACGTTATGGTACAAAGCATCACTATTTGCAATATTTTCCAGAGCCATGTTTGCCGCCCAACCAATAATATCTGCATAATGGGGTTTCAGGCTGCCATAGGTTTGACGGTAGCCAGCTTGCAGGCGCTCAACACAGGTATTGATTATTACCTCTGTAGAATTAAACATCTTACTATCCTCTGAAAAAATTTAAGCTAACTCTTGTGAATGAATTGAGCGAGTTAGGGGCTTAAACTAGGGTTGGGTTGCTTT
>CADCTM010000314.1 GCA_902805485.1 uncultured Coleofasciculus sp.
CTTTCCTAGGTAGGTTCATGGCAAACTCCCGTCTGGCAAGCGTTCTAAGGGTCTTCTCTAATTTTACCCTGACCAGAGTGACAAAAGAGGGTTATATCAAGTCCGGTGGCATGGTGATTGTATAGTTGGAGGTGTTGCTTTACAGGTGCGATCGCTACCATGCCCAAGAGCCTCACAATCGAACCTCATCTAAGCGTAAAAGAACTAGAAGTTCGATACCGTCAAGCCAAAGAGCCGATAGAACGCACTCGCTACCAAATTGTGTGGTTGTTAGCACGAGGGTTCGTCACACAAGAGGTGGCAGCAGTGACGGGCTACCGACGAGATACAATTCGCAAAATCGCCCGTCGATACAATCAACAAGGACTAGAAGGAATTAAAGACCGTCGCTATCAACATCCAGGAGGACAACCAATGTTGTCTGATGTTGAACAAGCGCAATTGTGGCAAGCCTTACAGTCACCACCTCCCGATGGCGGATTGTGGAATGGTCGTAAGGTAGCCGAGTGGATTAGCGATCGCTTGGAGCGGCGTATAGGCAGGCAAAGGGGCTGGGAATATTTACGGGAAATGACTTTCGGAAAGCGGGTTCCCCGACCTGAACACAAAGAGGCTGACATAGTGGAACAAGAGGCTTGGAAAAAAAAACTAGCTGTGCGGGTAAACCAGGTGCAAGCAGCTCATCCCGAAGCCAAAGTAGAACTGTGGAGCATGGATGAACATCGTGTCGGTCTCAAACCGATTTTACGGCGAGTGTGGGTAGCTCAAGGGGAGCAACCGATTGCCAAGGTGAACTGGCGTTTCCAGTGGCTGTGGCTATATGCCTTTGTCCACCCTGAGTCAGGGGAGACTTATTGGTGGATTCTTCCCTACGTCAATATCAAACTGTTTAACCGCGTCTTAGCTGATTTTGCCAGAGAATTTGGGCTAGGCAAAAATAAGCAAATTATCTTAGCCGTCGATCAAGCTGGTTGGCACACTAGCGACCTGGTAGAGGTACCAGAAGGCATCCATTTAGAGTTTTTGCCTTCCCATTCTCCAGAGCTACAGCCAGCAGAGCGCTTGTGGCCTCTCACCAATGAGCCAATTGCCAATAACTCGTTCCCTGATCTGGAGCAATTAGAGCAAGTATTATTTGAGCGCTGCCGAGCCTTGTTAAAACAAGCTGAATTGATTAGCGGACTTACTT
Source organism: uncultured Coleofasciculus sp. (assembly GCA_902805485.1). Taxonomy (GTDB): domain Bacteria; phylum Cyanobacteriota; class Cyanobacteriia; order Cyanobacteriales; family Coleofasciculaceae; genus CADCTM01. The sequence goes on from CADCTM010000314.1 coordinate 1,190, forward strand.
GCTTTCACTGGTGGCCTCGGACAGCCGCTTAACACGATGCGATCGCACCTGTAAAGCAGCACCTTCAACTATACAATCACGATGCCACCGGACTTGATATGAATCCGAAACAATTAACGCCTTTGCTTTGATCTCATCCTTGATCAACGGCCCCGCACCCATCGCCAAATTTTTACAACTAACTCTTCCAACCACAACATTACAGAATCCAACCACCCTAATACTTGCTCTAATGGATGCTTTACATAACCGCTTGGAGTCGCCTGAGTTTCAATCCAGTCGGGTTTAGCTTCCATATGACTCTTTGAAGAAGGAGAGTTAGGGGTAATAATTGCACTCTTAGCTTTTGTTGCAGGTAAGGCGCTGGTACTACGGGAACTAACGACGCTTGGAGATGAAGTTTTGCGTTTTGTCGGTGTGCTGCTTTTTTGCCGTGGGCGAGTTTTGAGTTTTGTTGGAGTCTGGACAACCAACGGCGCTGATTCAAGGATTGATTCAGCGGTATTGGGTGCAGAAAGCTTTCCTGGAGGCTGCTGGAAGCCCAAGTAACGCTTGATAACGCTCAAAAGGGAGTTTCTGAGTTTGACAGGCGTCTTGCTGTTAAAAGCTTCAGGGAGCTGATTGGGGAACTTCTTACTTTTTCCCGAAGTTGAAGCGGTTAGATTTTGAGCTTGATCAGGTGTTTGTGGAGTACCATATAAATCACCCCAAGTTAGCCAAGGATCAGGTTCAGTAATATCTGCGAATTTTAAGCCAGACAACTGTTTGGCGGAAGGTAAAGAAGTAGACTCCAGTCCTGATAGCTGACGAGTTTTTCCTTGAGAATTCTCTTGGATGGATAATTGCTCTTGGGAGCTAGTGCTAAATAAGTTTGAGCGACGTTTGCCAAAAAAGTAGTCAACGGCGGCGTAAATTAAAGATTGAATCTGAAATGTATGAGTTTGACTGTCTGGAGATGCGGCTTGATCTGGCTTGATGAACCCAGTTTGAAACTGATGCCGCAGTTTTTGGGTACGTTGTTTGAGCGATCGCGTTGTTCGTTCGGTTAGACTAATTACAACTTCCGAACCGGGTACTAACTGATGTGATTCTAGTTCAGCGAAGGTGCGGTCAAGAAAAGCAAGTGCAGACTGAGGTGCTAGCTGGGGTAAAGTTGGATGACCATTCAACGCCGATTGTTGATGCTTTGGTTGTGGTACAGAATAATTAAGTGGAATAGAGTGAGAAGCCGTACTGACAACTAAGTTAGATTCTTGGAAAAGATTAGCCGCGATCGCAACAGGACTTGTCTGTACCCACGCCATTAAATGCCAAAACAGCCTAACAGGAGCCAATACACGGGGTTTATCTTCCAGTGCAGATAGCCGACGTTGAGCCGTAACTTGACGTGCTGACGCTTCAGCTAGACGCCACTGACGCCGTAAATCAGCCACTTCCCAACTAATTTTAGAAGCGAGTTTTTGCTGTTGTTGGGGCGTTAAGATATCCAGAATTTGATTTTCACTTGTTACTAATACCAAAGTGCGAGCTTCCAACAGCGTCGCGATTCCTTGAATTAAGGATGATTCTTGAGCCGTTGTGCTTAAATCATTCTGTGAGGCTGTAATAACTTGATCAGGCACACCAGAATCAGACGCTTGATTAGGAATTAGGGCTTGGGATGAGGCGATTGTTAAGTTACTTTCAGCTTTTCCTGTATCCAATCTAGCGTTCAGCTTTGCTGCTGCCCCTTGGGCAATTGCTTTTCCTTTAATCTTTGGCAGGGATAAGGTAGTAATTTCGTCGAGTACTCGTTCAATTGGTGTGTCAGCAGATGGAGGAGTTTCTGCTTGGGGTTTCGAGTTAGTGAGTGCCTTTATTTGTGGCCATCCCGCTTCTGCTGACTGAGAAAGTTGACGCCCTGCCGCCAGTCCTCCTTGTACTATCAGATATATCGGATAAAGCAAAATTTGCGCCCCCCAGACGGCAGCGACTTTCAGATTTCGTACTGTGCGATCATACTGATTGGTCAATCGTTGAGATTGTCGGTTAAGAAAATTGAACAATCGACTTTGGTAACGACCAGGGGGGGCGGAGGACATAATTAATTAGTTACCCAGCAAACGCTTAACTTTTGTTGTTGGTTATGAGTTTTACTAACAACCCCTGACTCACTCTAATTGGTCATTGGGTGTCAGTGAATGATTGACGCGTGAGCAACCGACAGCGACAAACTGAAGATAGTAGGTGCAATGATTTTACCTTTAAACCTTTAAATATGACCGACCCTGTGACTTCACTCCCTCAAATGCACCAAGTTCAGGATGCCATCGACCGATTACGGGCTTTAACTCAGGTTAATGTTCACAATGGCTGGCGATACTGCACCCAGGATTTGCCGATCGCGATCGCTACTCAGTCCACTCACTGGAACGATTGGTTAGTAGCGGAACTTAATACCAAAGGATACATTGTTTGGGCAGCAGGACACCAAGTTATCTGGCTAAGTCAACACTTTGTTGTTCCCCATGATTTACAAGGCTATCCTTTAAGCGGATTAGCTTTGCGCTTGGTAATGACATGGTGGGCAGAAGATGCACAGATTTTCGTTAATGGTCAGCTAGTCCAGCAGGGAGATTTATTTGATTCCTCGGCGAGGGTGTTGCTGAGTTCATCTGTGATGCCGGGGGAAGAATTTGCGATCGCTTTACGCCTCGTTAGTCCGGGTCATGATATTGGCGGATTAATGGGTTCAAAATGCATCTATGAATCAACAGATCTCGACCCTGGTTTTCTCGCTGATGAGTTAACGGTTTTATCCCAATATTTAAAAGCGCTTAATCCGGAAAAGTTAGCGGATTTTGCGACAATTATTGCCGCGATTGATTGGAATACGCTATTGCAGCACCAAGACTTTATAAAATCTCTTTCCCCTGTCCAGCAAACTCTGCAACTTTTTCTTCAGGAAAATCCTGCCTTACCTCAGCTCAAACAACGCTCTCTTAAAATGCTCGGTCATGCTCATCTAGACTTAGCTTGGCTCTGGACAGTGAGTGAAACCTGGGAAGTTGCTCAACGAACCTTTGAATCAGTCTTAGCGTTACAAAAAGAGTTTCCATCTTTAACATTTTGCCATTCTACACCCGCCCTTTATGCTTGGATAGAACAGAATCGCCCTGATTTATTTTCTGCTATTAAACAACAAATCGCTACTGGGCGCTGGGAAGTTGTAGGTGGGATGTGGGTAGAACCAGATGTTAATTTACCTAATGGTGAATCTCTGATTCGGCAAGTCCTTTACGCCCAACATTACGTTCTAGAAAAATTCGGAAAATTGACAACAATCGCCTGGCTACCCGATAGTTTTGGTTTTTGTTGGCAACTCCCACAAATTTTAAAACAAGGTGGCATTGAATATTTTGTCACTCAGAAGTTGCATTGGAATGATACAACAAAGTTTCCCTATGGAGTCTTCTGGTGGCAAGCACCTGATGGCACAAAAGTCTTCAGTTTAATGTCTCCTCCTAATACAACAGGTGTCATGGATACTAATCCAATTACAATGGCATCTTATGCGGTTGATTGGGAAATTCAAACAACCTTAAAAGAGACGTTTTGGCTTCCTGGTGTTGGCGATCATGGCGGTGGTCCAACTCGTGATATGTTGCAGGTGGCAAAACGTTGGCAGCAGTCAGCATTTTTTCCCCAATTGGAATTTACGACCGCGCAGAATTATTTATCAGGAGTTATCGGTAATTATTCTGGAGAAAGAGAAATTAATCAGAAACACTCCAAAGATATTCCGCTCTGGAATGATGAGCTTTATTTAGAATTTCATCGCGGTTGCTATACTACCCACGCTGACCAAAAGCGCTGGAACCGTCATTCTGAGAATCTACTTTACCAGGCAGAACTCTGGGCAACTTTAGCGACTTTAGCGACGGGTATTACTTATCCGAAGCTTCAGCTAGAAGATGCTTGGAAAAAAGTATTATTTAACCAATTTCACGATATTTTACCAGGGACATCAATTGCAGAAGTTTTTGTAGAGGCAAATCGCGCTTGGCAGGATGTGGAGAAAGCTGGTTTGGAAATATTGGACGTGTCGTTAAAAGCGATCGCTTCTCAAATCAGCCTACCCTCCCCACCGCAACCTGACGCCCAAGCGATTATTGTCTTCAATTCTCTCAACTGGGAGCGATCGGAAGTTGTCACTGTCCCTTTTCCCACAAAGGCTGAATCTGGACAAAAATGGCAGGTTTACGATTGTTTCGGCGAAAAACAGCCGTCTCAACAGGGTGATCAATCGTTGCTATTTTTGGCAAAAAATATTTCTGCCGTTGGTTATCGCCTCTTCTGGTTAGGTCGGACAGAGGCGACAAACCTTGAGGATGCGTTACTTGAACCGAGAAATGACTTTTTATGCACACCAGTCTTCCACAATAAAGCCAGTATATCACAATTTTTAATACCTAATACATTCGAGCCAAAAGATTGGGTTTTAGAGAACGAATTCCTACAGGTAATGGTGGATTCTGAGACAGGTAATTTGTCCAGAATTTTTGATAAGATTAATAATCGGGAAGTCCTTCAAAAAGAAGCAGCAAATCAACTACAAGTATTTCAAGATAGCGGACAATATTGGGACGCCTGGAACATTGACCCCAATTATGACCAACACCCCTTAGCTCCAACTCAACTGAAATCGATCCAGTGGATAGAACGGGGACGAGTGCAGCAACGGCTTCGTGTTGTGCGTCAATTCGGTCAATCTCAGTTTTGTCAAGATTATATTCTGGATGATCATTCACCCGTTCTCAAAATTGCCACAACAGTAGATTGGCAAGAACGGCACGTTTTAGTAAAAGCCGCTTTTCCTTTAAATTTAGAAGCTAACTATGCCACTTATGAGATCGCCTGCGGTGCAATCCAACGCCCAACTAAAGCCCAAACACCAGCAGAACAAGCTAAATGGGAAGTTCCTGCCTTACGCTGGGCAGATCTGGGTGATGATACTTATGGTGTAAGTTTGCTCAATGATTGTAAATATGGGTATGATGCCCAACCATCTCAGTTACGCCTAACACTGCTACGAAGTCCATGTTGGCCTGATCCAGATGCTGATCGAGGTTTGCATCAATTTACCTATGCGCTGTATCCTCACGCCGGAACTTGGCAATCTGCGGGGACGGTGCGACGGGGTTATGAATTAAATTTGCCGCTTCAGGTTGTGAGTGATATACCGATAGGAGCTGGTTGTCTGCCTCTAAAACCTGTGGGAAAACTTTTGGATTTACAAGCAAAAAATTTGGTTTTGACAGCTCTCAAGCTCTCTGAGAATGATTCAGGGCAATATGTAATGCGGTGTTATGAGTGCCACGGTGATGCCGCCCAGTTATCACTTGATAGTGATTTAAATTTAGCGATCGCTTTCCCCGTTGATTTGTTAGAACGACCGACTCCAGTGTGTGAGCAAAGAATGTTGAAAGTTTTGCCTTGGAAAATAGCCAGTTATAGCATCAATCGACTTCCCTAAACACAAAGTCCTCTCTAGGGGAGATTTTGGGCAACCTACCTGTAGGAGGACAGACAATGCAGAGACACAACCCACCTTTATCGTTTTAAGAATGGATTAGTCTTCGTGATCTTCAAACGGATCGTCCAACTGGGCAGAAGGAGGACCGAAAGCGGTATAGACTGAGTAGCCAGTAACAGCCAAAACAAAAACACCGATCGAAATGCTAAGAACTATTGCAGGTTCCATGATTTAAATAAATTATGAGTTCTATCCTTCTATAATATTACGGAACATTACAAAAGATCTATTCAGATTAACCATAGGTGACTCATGGCACAACAGACGCGGCTAGGGAATCTTCTCAAACCCCTAAACTCTGAGTATGGTAAGGTTGCTCCGGGTTGGGGAACAACACCCCTAATGGGAGTCTTCATGCTGTTATTTTTCGTCTTTTTGCTGATTATTTTGCAGCTTTACAACTCCTCACTGCTGCTTGAGGGCATTAACGTTGATTGGAGAAGCTTAGGTCAGTAGTCTGAACTAGAGTCCTCAAGTAATCCATCAATTACTTTCAACCTCCCCGGCGCGACCGGGTTTTTTTGTCCGTCCTATACTGAGGACGGGGACTGGCATTCAATAACTTACAGGAGGTCACTAACATGAACGTTTTTGGGATTGGTCTGCCAGAGATGGCACTAATTATGGTCATTGCCTTATTGGTATTTGGACCGAAGAAGTTGCCAGAAATTGGTCGTAGTATGGGTAAGGCAATTCGAGGCTTTCAAGACGCTTCTAGGGATTTTGAATCAGAGTTTAAGCGCGAGGCCGAACAGCTAGAGCAGGTTGTAAAGACGCCTTCACTCCCTGAAGCAAAGGAAATCGCGATCGAGGAAGTTACCACTGAGTCCAACAATCACGCGACGACTTCATCTCAACAAACCTAAAACTAAGAATGCTTATCTTCTTTTAGCCCGCCTGTGCGGGCTTTAAGCATTGTGTCGGTTTAGCGTAAAAGTTTTCTTCAAGGCAGCTTTGGCAGATTCGACGATTAGAACTGTAATGAGATGGCTTAATGGCTAAACACCTTACGTTTGGCGGAATCACTTCCGGTCAAACCACTCTTAGAGCAATGACAAGTTGTAGCCGAGGGTGGTGACAAGGATTAATAAAGAACCAAAGACTCACCACGCCTGTATTCCCAGGCAGCTCGGCTGTTCCAAAGCATCCTTGTATATCGGTCAACGGCGCTAGTAAATGCATCATATTGAGGCACCCTGTTAAAACTACTGTTTCAACATACTGGAAGCAGATAATAAACCAAGTATCTTTTCGTTAACAGTAATTGCCGATTGACGCTGAAGCAATCGTCCCATCAAACCAATTCAGGACTAAGCTCTTCCATTCTTGTGGCTTGCAGGAGCCTCAAATTTATAACCGACACCCCGAACCGTTTGAATTAAAGAAGGCTGACTAGAATCTAATTCAATTTTCTTACGAATTTGACCAATATGGACATCAACTACCCGTTGGTCTCCTACATATTCGTAATCCCAGACTTCTTGGATGAGTTCTGAGCGACGTAAGACTCGACCAGGATGACGAGCAAGATAATGCAGCAGCTCAAATTCTAGGGCAGTTAAAGGGACAAGATCTTCGTTAAGAGTCACCTCCCGACGCTCTGGATCAATAACCAACTGAGCAAAGACAAGACGCTGTTGTTCAGTAACAGTAACTTCTCGCCGACGCCTTAAAATTGCTCCAACTCGGTTTTCCAACTCTTGCAAATCAAAAGGCTTCGTGAGGTAATCATCACCCCCTCGTTTGAACCCTTGGTCTATGTCAAAAGCACCTCCCCGGCTAGTAAGAAAGAGGACAAAGACATCAGTACGGCTCTGCATTTCCTGACACAGGTTGTATCCTAGAGCATCAGGCAAATTCACATCCAGAATTACCAGGTCTGGATTGAATGTCTCAAATAGTGCCAGAGCCGTCTTCCCATCCTGAGCAGATTGCACTTGGTAGTTCTTTGTGCTCAAAAAGCGAAGAATTAAATTTCGGATGGCCGGGTCATCATCCACGACAAGAATTTTGGCGGAGGCCATGGTCATAACTTTCCACGGAGAACTGGATTCAGTGATCGACACGCAGGATTTTTGACACCAGTGGTGTCTTGAGCATTTTAGACAATTATCGTCGTAGAATTAAGGGATGCCAATAGCTTTGACATCCTACGCGGGTCGGAAAGTTAAGAATTCCAAGAATATAACGCTTTTAGCACGAAACTGTTTCTCACTAATGAACGTGTTTGTCTCAAGAGAGCGCTGGTATTCAAGGATCAAGCTACACTAGCTTTCAGGGCTTGGCACGACACTTGATCGCAATTGACGTGTTACCTTGTCGGTAGCTACGGCAGCATTGAGGGTCTTATTCGTCTAACATACAACTCAGTGTAAGGTCGCAGTCATACGAGTGAAAAGAAGGGATGTCTCGGAGGTTTTGAATGAGTGATCAAAATCCCTACGAAAAGCTTGGGGTAACAGAAGATGCTTCTTTCGATGAAATTCAGGATGCTAAAGGACGCTTGCTGCTGCAGCATCGCGGCGACCAAAAGCTGATTGAATCCGTAGAAGCCGCTTACGACGCGATTATTATGGATCGCCTCAGGATGCGCCAAGAAGGGAAAATTAAGGTTCCAGAACGCATTCGGTTTCCCGAAAAATTATCGCCACCGCCAAGTTTTACTCAAACTCCAGTCAACCGCTCTCCGGCATGGCTGCAAAGGCTATTTGACAATCCAACTCCAGCAGAACTAATCTGGCCGGCTGTATCGTTTTCAGTATTAACCACTGTTACAGTTTTTTATCGCAGCCCGGATGCCTCAATTCTGCCTCTTCTGCTGGCGCTAGGAGTTGGCTGTAATGTTTATTTCCTCAATCGGAAAGAACAGCAGCTTGGTCGTTCTGTCTTACTAACCCTGGCAGGTTTGCTGGTCGGTGTTGGATTAGGCACAATGCTGGCTGGCTTCCTGATTCCCCAACTTACTGCCATCGGCTTTACTGCTGAAAAATTTGCTACTTTGATGACATTTTTCATTCTTTGGTTGATTAGTAGTTTCCTGCGTTAAACAAGCCTCAAAATGATAAATAGCTTGACTTGATAACTTGTTAACCCTTTGGCTTAATTCAGACTACTCCACCCGTGGCAGTTCCTGATTTAGCAGAAAATCGGCGGTTTCACTAATGTTGTTAAAAATGAGATCCGGTTGATAAAGACTCAACTGAGTTGTATCGCGAATTCCCGATAAAACACCGATCACCTTAACACCATGAGTTTTCGCCGCAATCATATCCGCTTCTGTATCCCCAACCATCCAAACATTAGACGCCGGGGGTAACTCCTGAAGTGCCCGTTCCATTACTAAGGGCTTATCTTTGGTATCTCCGGTTTTGATGTAGTCGTTGCTGAGGCAATAACGTCGGTCTAGAGGAAAAAATCGGGCTAAATCGTAGCGGCTAAAAGCGTCATCCAGTTCTCGCACTCGGCGCATGGTCATCACGACTAACTCGACACCCGCCTGTTGTAATCGCTCTAGGGCATCTATTGCCCCTGGTGCTGGTTGGTCATAAACCAAGTAAGGGACAGTATGTACAGTATTACGTCGTAAGAGTGCAAACTCTTGAGCTTGGTCTTCATCCAAACCAGAACGCATCCCAATCGTTGGTTCGGGAATACATGCTCGCTTACAGTCCCAAAACTGAGCCTTATCCATCGGTTTTAGGGGCTGGTTCGGACGCTGGGTTTGTTGGAGACAATATTGGTAAACCTGATAATATCGCTCGGAAACATCCATGATCGGGCCGTCAAAATCTGTAATCAGTCTTAGCATTTGTCAGTAATTTTAATTTTTATTACGTTAACCCAAAGGTAGGCTCCCTCGCTTCATCTGCTCTCGTTCGATCGCTTCAAACAAAGCCCGAAAATTACCTTCTCCAAAGCCTTTTGCCTCCTGGCGGCGCTCAATCAGCTCAAAGAAAAAAGTCGGTTCCTCAAAAATGGGTTGAGTAAACGTCTGAAGCAATAACGATTGAGGCGATTTTTTGTCCCAGTCCACTAAAATTTCTTGGGCAGCAATTTCCTCAAACTCCAAGAGTGATAAATTCAGTTCCTGATGACGCGATCGCAACTGGGTGTAATAAGTCGGAGGAATGGGGAGAAAGGCAAGTCCATGAGTACGCAGTTTAGCGATCGCCTCTTCAATACGGGGAGTTTGCAACGCAATATGCTGAATCCCTGGACCCTGGTTAGCACAGAGAAACTCCTGAACCTGAGAATTAGCAGAAGTTGGCTCATTAATCGGAAATTGCACACCACTCGTCGGATGAATCAACACCTGAGAACGTAATCCCGATTGGTCTGTTTGAATCGTAAAGGACTGCTGACGCCGAAATCCCAAAACAGCCTCATACCAATTGAGTGCCGATGCTAAGTCACCCGTGGCAACATTTAAGACCACATGGTCAATTTCTGTAAAGAAATCTAAACGGTGGGAAAACTCAGCGACATTAAAAGAATCTTTAATCAGTTCTAAGTCAGGAACAAATGGTAGTGCCGGAGTCTTAGCGATAGAAGACTCAATCAAAGTGTGAGTTAAAGAACCCCACGCCGCAATTTTTGCCCATTTCCCGCTTTGAGTCTGTTGCTGGGATTGTAGGACTTTTGCGCCATTTGCGATCGCCCTTTCCATCACACTCTCTAAATCTGCAACCTCAAAAGCAATATCCGCCACACCAGGAGGATGCCGCCGGAGAAATTGGGCAACCGGACTTGCCGAAGTTAGAGGAGACGACAAAACCAAATTAACCGCGCCACTTTTCACCACAGTTGTCAAAGTGTGGCGGCTTGCACCAAAAGCGATCGCTTTAAACCCCATGTGGTTCACAAACCAATCGCGGCAGATTCTGGCGTCTTCTACGTAGAAGTGAATATGATCAATTTTCATGCCTTATCCCCACTGAGAGCTTGCCTGCCTGTCAATTTTGACGCTTTTTCAAGAGTTACAGGTCATTCTCAAGGAACATCGTGCCAGATCAAAAAAATAAGTGACTTTCTGGTTGAATATTGATTTCCATTGGGACCGCTTGCGGGTCTGCCTTCAGCGCAAACAAAATCGCATCTGCCGCCGTTTGAGGAGTGAGCATTTTTGAACGGTCTACCTTCAAACTCACATTGTCCCAGAAGGGAGAATCTACACCGCCAAAGTAAAACAGCGTGAACTTAATCCCGAAGCGCTTCACTTCGTCCGCCATGCACTTGCTAAAACCCACCACACCAAACTTAGACGCACAGTAAGCCGATGCCATCGCCATAGAGTGCTTACCCAGAATACCGATAACATTACAAATGTGACCCGATCGCTTATCCTTCATCACCTCAGCCGCCGCTTGACAAGTATAGAAGCTGCCCTTGAGATTCAAATTCAGCATGGCATCCAAATCAGCCGGTTCCACTTTGTTGTACTGCTTCATCACCCCAGCACCCGCCGCATTCACTAGCACGTCAATTTGACCGAACTGAGCAACAGCCTTTGACATCAGTGTCTCTACCTGAGAGGGGTCTGTAATGTCTGTAGGCACGCTTAAAACTTGGTTTTGATTAGCAATCGGCATTTCCGAGACTAACGCCGCCAAGCGCCTGCTATCCCGTGCTGCCAGCACCAAACTTGCACCCTCTCCTACCAGTTTGCGGGTCAATGCCGAGCCAATTCCGCCCGTAGCTCCCACAACAACAATGACTTTTTCTTG
>CADCTM010000315.1 GCA_902805485.1 uncultured Coleofasciculus sp.
TCCATATCGAGAATGATGGCATTTCAAGTTAGAGCGTTAGTCTCGTAAGTCGGATTGAGCGATCGCTCAATCCCAAGTAGTGCGATCGCGAAGCGCAGATTGCTCTCCCTGATTGGTAGGATCAGCATAGGTTTACCCCAACTGCGGCTGTTATGGTTAAAATACCCGACCAGCATTTGACAATTCCTCCTCTAGAAAATGGCGATAGCGAAGCGCTGCTGCGTTTGCGAAGCATTAGCGAGTCTTCGAGCGTCAGCGCAGATCGCTTAAACCGTTACGAATTCGAGCGCCGCTACAACGCCATGCCCAACCTGAAAAAAGCCGAGTTGATTGAAGGGATTGTCTATATACCTGCTGCGCTGCGCTTCAAGAGTCACGGTCAACCTCACAGTTGGATGATCGCATGGTTGGTAACTTACGAAGCCACAACACCAGGCGTTGCAGTAGGGGATGCTCCAACAGTGCGTCTAGACCTCGACAACGAGCCACAACCTGATGCTGTACTCCTGATCAACGAAGAAGCAGGGGGTCAAGCACGACTGAGCGATGATGATTATATTGAAGGTGCTCCAGAGTTAGTTGTCGAAATTGCCGCTAGTACTGTTGCTATTGACCTTCACGCTAAAAAACAGGCTTATCGCCGTAATGGTGTCAAGGAATATATCGTCTGGCAAGTCCTTGATCGGAAAATTAGTTGGTTCTATCTAGATGAGGGTGAGTATCTCGACTTAGCTACTGATACCGATGGAATTATACGCAGTCGAGTTTTTCCAGGGTTGTGGTTAGCGGTTGCACCAGTTTTAGCAGGGAATATGCAGCGCGTATTGGCAGTTTTACAAGAGGGAGTGCAATCTCCTGAACATACCGCATTTGTCCAGAAATTAGGTTCACTTCCCCAACCATGAACGATGAACAAACGAATTTTAGTGATTGATGATGAAGAACGCATCCGGGAAGTTGTCCGGGCGTGCCTGGAAGACTTGGGAGGCTGGGAAGCGATCGCTGCCACGTCAGCTAAGGAAGGGTTGCTTTTAGCACAAGCTCAAAGCCTAGATGCCATCCTTCTAGATGTATCCATGCCAGACATGGACGGTTTCGTTTTCTTTGAAAAGCTTCAGGAAAATCCCGCTAGTCAATCCATTCCTGTCATTTTGCTGACTGCCAAAGTACTGCCAGATGACCGAGCGCGGTTTGCCAAGATGGGCGTAGCTGGGGTCATTACCAAGCCCTTTAACCCTGTAACCATTTCTGAACAAGTCGCTGAAATTTTGGGTTGGAGCCTGTAGACAATTCGATTGTTCATCGTTCCTGGTTCCTGGTTCATTGGGGGTTGCCCTGAACCAGGAACCATAAGCATCTTTATAAGTTCCTTATTTTCTTTATTTAGTCTTGAGAAAAGGCAACTTCAGCGCACTACCTGAACGACGCTGGGATGGCTCAGACTTGCTTGTTAATGTTCTCCGACTATAAAACCATGAATACAGCTTGCATTCAATCAGAGAAAATGACTGTTAACTTTAGAGATCTAGAAGCTTTAGCTTTTCAAAGTCTTGAGTTGCCGCTGTTTGAGGTTTTGGCGAGTCGGCAAGAGCAGTATCAGGATGTAACCCCAACACAAATTCTTAATTTGCTTGAGGAAGTCGCACAAACCTATGCGATTGTGGCTCCGACACTCCCATCTTGCCTGCAAAACAGCGCTAAAAAAGAAATTGGGTTTTTTCTTGAACTCTATCTTAACAGGCTGATAAATTCTCGGACTACACAAAATCCGCAGCCTCCTAAGAATATGCTGAACTGAAGTTACCAGATGACCAAGCACGGTTTCCATGCAATGGGCGTAGCTGGGGGTCATTACCAAGCCCTTTAACCCCGTAATTATTCCTGAACAGGCTGCTGAAATATTGAGTTGAAGCCATTTGGCTGCCACTGCCAAATTATTTTCTCAAAATCTTTCTGTCCTTATAAGTTCCTTATTTTCTTTGTTTAGTCTTGAGACATAGCAACCTCAGCGCACTACCTGAACGAGCTTGGGATGACTGAGACTTGCTGGTTAACGTTCTCCGACTAAAGACCATGAATACAGCACACTGGAAGCCTCCGCTAACGCTGGAGCGATTGAGCAAAGCCATGCAAAAGTCAAACGCTGCCTTCTGGGAAAGCGATTGCCAGCCCACCATTTCGGTTGAAAGCTTTGCAAGTCTCAAGCCAGCGCATCGATTCAGATTCAAACCCAACGTTAGTGAAGCTAAGTGGAACTGTATGAAAGCACTAGAGGTGGCGATGACCACCAAACTCGTTTTGCTGGTTGATAACGAAGCCAATGTTCGGGAGGTAGTACAAGCCTGCTTGCAAGATCTGGGCGGTTGGGATGTGCAATCAGTTGCATCCGTCCAAGAAGGGTTGGACACAGCAGTGGCAGTGCAACCGGATGCCATTGTTTTAGATATCTCCATGCTAGAAATAGACGGCTTGGCGTTTCTCCAAAAGCTAAGAGCCAATCCGATTACGCAACTTATTCCCGTTGTGTTGTTGACGGCAAAAGCACGTTGGTTCACTCCACACCAGCTCCAATCGTTTGGTGTGGCAGGAGCGATCGCTAAACCTTTCAATCCGATCTCGCTGAGTAACGAGATAGCCAACGCTCTCGGCTGGTAAGTGATAAAAATACTCGCTTACTTAATGAATGAAAGCTTCTTCAGAATTCATTTTTTATAACCAATACTTATTTCAACAATAAATATCAACTTCAGCTAATTAATAATGTTTCAAATAAATCAATCAGGGTTGCGTGTTCAGTCAACTTCTAAAAATGCCCCGAATAAGTCAATTTTAGTAATTGAACATGATGAGGCTATGCGTTCAGCCATTTGCCGATTACTTTACTCAGAAAAATTTAAGGTCATGAGCGCTCAAGATGGTTGCCTCGGCTTACTGTTAGCTAAAGAATTCCAACCTGACTTGATTCTTTGCGGCATTAATCTGCCTAAGCTTAATGGAGATGGAATTTTAAATAAATTACGTGAGAATTTGCTGACAGCCGAAACACCTTTTATTTTTATCTCACCGGACATTGACCCGTTCAGCCACCGTTGTGCCCTACAACTAGGGGCTAATGGCTGTCTAGCGAACCCAGTAGACAAGCATGAATTACTGAACGCGATC
>CADCTM010000316.1 GCA_902805485.1 uncultured Coleofasciculus sp.
TGCATCAACTTGCCGCCCTTCTCCATTACCTTTTCTCCCAACGTTTCACCTGTCTTTTCTAAGGCTTTCGTTAGAAGTAAAGTAGCGATGTGCGTAGCACTGCCTGCGGCATCGCTCCTGCTGTCAGAGAAATAGGTTCCATAATATAATCCTGGGACGCGGCTGGGCTATATAAAGACATATCCCCAATATAGGAATTAAATACGCCTTTTTCAGGATGACTTTAGCAAGCAAATACTTATCCGATGTAATCTCTTACCCCGGATACATTGGCAGGCACAAGCAATCAACGTTAAAACAATCAATGTAACGCTAACGTTATTTGCGACATATCCCTTAGCCTGAGCGCGATGTTTTCCTTAACTCAAACCACTTCCCGGCAACGTGAAATCATCGAAGTCGTCTTCCGTAATGGCTGGGACTATATGCGGGGACTGTTGACGGGTGGCAAAACCGATGAACCGAATCTACCACCCCCGGCTGTCCTCTGTAACATTTTGATAAGTTTGGGTCCTGTATATGTCAAGCTGGGGCAATTGCTAAGTACTCGCCCTGACTTATTACCAGGCGAATATATTGAAGCCTTAACCGACTTACAAGCCAATGTGCCAGCAGTGCCTTGGAGTGAGGTGGAAATTTTAATTCGGCAACAACTGAGGATACCGTTGGAGGAAGCCTTTGCGGCGATTAATCCCCAAGCCGTTGCCGCCGGTTCAATTGCCCAAACGCACCGCGCTACCTTAAAAAACGGTCAAGAAGTTGCGCTGAAGGTGCAGCGTCCGGGTATTGAGGCAGTTGTTGCCCAAGATATTACTTTAATTAGAACTTTGGCGGAGTTAGTGTCTCGCACGACTTTTGGGCAAGACTTTGATGTTGTGGGGACTGCCGAGGAGTTTGTGACAGCGCTGCAAGCGGAGCTAGATTTCACCCAAGAAGCGGGCTACACTCAACAACTACGCCAAAATTTATCAACAAGTCGTTGGTTTGACCCTACCCAGTTGGTAGTGCCAGAGATTTACTGGGATTTGACGACGAAAAAGTTGATGGTGATGGAGTGGCTGGATGGTGTGCCAATTTTGCTGGCAAAGTTGCCGGCTTTGCGGGATGGAAAGGATGCTGATACTCAGCGCAAAGATATCACCACACTTTTATTTAGGGCGTTTTTTCAGCAACTTTACATTGATGGTTTTTTCCATGCTGACCCCCATCCGGGTAATTTATTTTATCTAAGTGATGGTCGGATTGCGCTGTTGGACTGTGGGATGGTAGGGCGTTTGGACCCACGCACACAGCAAATTTTAACAGAAATGTTGTTGGCAATTGTCGATTTAGACGCCCAACGATGTAGTCAATTGACGTTAGATTTGGCTGAGTCGGCACATCCGGCGAATTTATCAAAACTCTCCAATGATTACGAGCGGATGCTGCGTAAATATTACAACCTCAGCCTGTCACAAATTAAATTTAGTCAGGTGTTTTATGAGGTGTTGCAAATTTCTCGGAACAATAAAATTCGCCTGCCAAGTAGTATGGGTTTGTATGCAAAAACTTTAGCGAATTTGGAAGGTGTTGCTCGAAGTTTTGACCCAGAAATTAATCTTTTAGATGAAATAAAACCGCTGATGACGGATTTATTTCGTCGTCAGTTATTGGGTGATAATCCATTGCAAACAGTGCTAAGAACTGCATTAGATCTAAAGAGTCTTTCGTTGCAAACTCCCCGTCAATTGGAGTTACTATTAGATCGGGTGACTTCGGAAACATTAAGGTGGAATATTACGATTAAAGACCTCGATCCTCTGCGGCGCAGTATGGATGATTCGGCGAATCGAGTCTCGTTTAGTATTGTGGTTGGTTCGTTGATTATGGGAGCGGCAATTATTTCAACGAATGCACAGACGCCTCAGTTGTCTTTGATTAGTAATGTGTTGTTTGCGGCGGCGAGTTTTATTGGTTTGTGGTTAATTGTGAGTATTTTAAGGTCGGGGCGTTTGAAGTAGGGATAAGGCTAGACGTTGCTGAATGCAGGGATGATTTTGAGGTAGGGGTAGACCTTTCTACGCCGCCACAGTTGGGGAGCAACCACGACCGGAGCGAATTTAGAGTTTTGGCATCGGTTTATGCCAATGGCTAAATTCGAGATTGTGTTCGACCCTCCGGTTACGAGTAATTAGTCTCGTATGCAGTCGTTGTTAGGCAAGGCTTAATTCTAAGACTTGCCTAACTGCAACTTGTGTGCAGTCCTGAGAATTTGCCCCGCTAAAATCGCCGCCCCAAATCCATTATCAATATTGACAACACCGACTCCAGCAGCACAAGAGTTGAGCATTGTCAAGAGAGGCGCAAGACCTCCAAAACTTGCACCATAGCCGATACTCGTGGGGACAGCAATCACCGGACAATCTGCTAAACCCGCCACGACGCTGGGTAATGCCCCTTCCATCCCGGCAACGACAATTAGGACATTAGCCTCGGCAAGTACCTGACGGTTACTCAGCAAGCGGTGAATGCCGGCAACTCCGACATCCCAGAGGCGTTGCACTTGAAAACCACACAATTCGGCAGTAATGGCTGCTTCTTCTGCTACGGGTAAGTCGGAGGTTCCGGCGGAGATGATGCCAATTGTGCCGGAATATTTAAGGTTATTTGTTGAAGGCGTAATCGCACAGATTCGGGCAGTTGGGTAATATTGAATATTGGGTACTTTTTCTTGCAATTTGGCAAAAACATCTGGCTCAATCCGAGTTGCCATGATGGGTACAGCGTCTGATGGGGCGGCATTTCGTTGCATCGCCGTCATGATTTGAGCAATTTGATCGGGCGTTTTTCCTAATCCCCAGATCACTTCAGGAAAGCCTGTCCTTAAGGTGCGATGGTGGTCAATTTTGGCAAAATCATCTATAGATTCATAGGAAAAATTTTTCAGTTTTTCCAAAGCAACAGTTGGACTGATGTTACCAGTAGCAACGGCTTCTAATAGAGATTGTAAGGCTTCGGGTTGAGTCACAATAATTTTAAATTGAGAACAATATATTTAACAGCTAATTATTTACTACTTTCAATTCATGGATGTTCCAAACAACTCCTCCTAAGGCGTTGTAGTTAACACCAGCAATGCGATCGCGTACGGCTGACATTGAAAGCGGATTTACTAAGTAA
>CADCTM010000317.1 GCA_902805485.1 uncultured Coleofasciculus sp.
ACCTAATCTTTGCTTTATCCTGCTAAGGTATCGCTAGTCCGACAACAGGATTTAAGTCACAAGAGATTAACGAGCAGTGGCTAAGGCTGACTTTCCTATAAAAAATCGGTTGTAGAGCCTTCAGCTCAAGGTAGGATAAAGTAACACTTTCAATTGGGGCAATTCGCTTCTGTCAAGCACTATTGGGTGAAGCGTTTTAAGCTCCTAGCCGCAGCAACAAGCTGATGTTGCCATAAATAAATTAGGAACGAGACATTGCCATCTCATAACCATGTCTAAATCGAAAACAACTGTCACGGAAATTAACTTAAATGACCCACAATATTATTTCAACCGGGAAATTAGCTGGTTAGAGTTTAACAAGCGAGTCTTATCAGAAGCGATTGCCCCCCGGACGCCGCTATTAGAACGTCTCAAATTCCTGGCAATTTTCAGTTCCAATCTAGATGAATTTTTTATGGTGCGCGTCGCAGCGCTAAAGCAGCAAGTTGCTGCAGATGTCCGCAAACTACCCCCCGATGGGAAGACACCAAGCGAACAACTCGAATTAATTAGCCAACGCTTGCCGCCAACCGTTGTTGAACAACATCGGCATTTTGAGAAAGTCCTGCGACCTCAACTCGCACGAGAAGGCATTTACGTCCTGGACTACATGGACTTAAACCAGGAACAGCGAGTTTACCTGCAAAACTACTTCGAGGAGCAAATTTTTCCTGTCCTGACGCCTTTAGCGGTTGACCCCAGTCATCCCTTTCCCCATATTTCCAACCTCAGCCTTAACTTAGCCGTAGTTGTCAAAGACCCAGAAACCAAAGAAGAATTATTTGCACGGGTGAAAGTCCCAGCCGTTTTGCCGCGATTTGTACCACTGCCAGAAGAGTTACGGCAACGACAAAAAAAACAACCCGTAATTTGGACAGGCGTTCCCTTAGAACAAGTCATTGCCCATAATCTAGAATTTCTGTTTCCGGGCATGAATATTCAAGAATATCATCTCTTCCGCATTACCCGAAATGCCGATTTAGCCGTCGAAGAAGATGAAGCTGATGACTTGCTGCTTGCCATTGAACAGGAACTGCGGAAACGACGACTTGGTGGGTCAATCGTCCGTTTGGAAATTCAATCTACTATGCCCGAAGCTTTACGGGGGATGCTGATTGAGGAAATGGAACTGAAGGACAGAGATGTCTACGAGGTCGAAGGATTGATGGGACTAGGCGATTTAATGAGTTTTTTGGCATTACCACTGCCGGAACTCAAAGACCCCGTGTGGACGCGACAGATTCCTCCACGCTTGCGAGTTGCCGCCTCAGACGAAGAAGTAGAAGATTTCTTCAGCGTCATCCGCCAATCCGATTTACTGCTGCATCATCCCTATCACTCATTTTCCTCAACTGTACTGCGTTTTATTACTCAAGCCGCCCATGACCCGAAAGTTCTTGCGATCAAAATGACCCTCTACCGGACATCAGGGGACTCACCGATTGTCAAGGCGTTGATTTCAGCCGCAGAAAATGGCAAGCAGGTAGCGGTACTGGTCGAACTCAAAGCCCGCTTTGATGAAAAAAATAATATTAACTGGGCGCGAAAGCTAGAACAAGCCGGGGTTCATGTGGTGTATGGGTTGGTGGGGCTGAAGACACACACGAAAGTTGTCCTAGTGGTACGACGAGAAGACAACCATATCCGCCGTTACGTTCATATTGGCACCGGAAACTATAACCCAAAAACAGCGAGACTTTATACAGACTTGGGACTGTTGAGTTGTCGCGATGAGTTGGGGGCAGATTTAACGGACTTGTTTAATTATTTAACCGGCTATTCACGGCAACGGTCTTATCGTAAGTTGTTAGTAGCGCCCGTAAATTTACGCGATCGCTTTCTCTCTCTAATTCGCCGCGAAATCGAACATTGCCATCAAGGTAATAGCGGTCGTATCGTTGCCAAAATGAACGCCCTAGTTGACCCCCAAATTATCACCACTCTTTATGAAGCCTCAATCGCTGGGGTTCAAATCGACCTGATTGTGCGGGGAATGTGCTGCTTGCGTCCCGGCGTCAAAGGCATCAGTGAAAATATCCGCGTGATTAGCATCATTGGTCGCTACCTAGAACACTCACGCATTTTTTACTTCCACAATCAAGGACAAGAGGAGGTTTACATCGGCAGTGCCGATTGGATGACTCGGAACCTGGACAGACGGGTAGAGGCAGTTGTACCCATCGAAGACCCAGAAAACCTAAAAGACCTCCAAGAAATCTTGGGAGTCATGCTTGCCGATAACTGCCAAGCTTGGGATCTCGAACCCGATGGTAATTATATCCAACGGCAACCCACCGACAACAGCAAAGAACAAAGCGCTCAGGAAATCCTCATGGAAATGGCAACTCAGTAAGTAGGGGGCTAACCGTTAGGAGGAAAGCGATCGCACATTACATTTAATTCTCTCCTGCCCCTTGCAATCTGCGACCGTAGCATCAGACACTTAATTTGAAAATCTACCTGTAGTTAAGAGGTTTTTGTGAAAAAAGTTTTAGGCATCATTCTCGGAGGGGGCGCTGGTTCCCGTCTTTACCCACTGACCAAGTTACGTGCCAAACCAGCAGTACCTCTAGCGGGAAAGTATCGCCTAATTGATATCCCCGTGAGTAACTGCATCAACTCAGAGATTTTCAAAATCTACGTCCTCACCCAATTTAATTCCGCCTCCCTCAATCGCCACATTGCCCGTGCCTACAGCTTCTCTGGCTTTACAGAAGGGTTTGTTGAGGTACTCGCTGCCCAACAGACATCCGACAACCCTAGCTGGTTCCAGGGCACCGCTGACGCAGTTCGGCAATATCTTTGGCTTTTGGAAGAGTGGGAAGTTGAAGAGTATTTGATTTTATCGGGAGACCACCTCTATCGGATGGACTACCGCGAGTTTGTCCAACGTCACCGGGACACGAATGCGGATATTACGCTTTCCGTTGTGCCAATTGATGAAAAACGTGCCTCAGATTTTGGCTTGATGAAAATCGATAAAAGCGGTCGAGTGATCGATTTTAGCGAGAAGCCTAAAGGGGCGGAATTGAAGAAAATGCAAGTCGATACAACAGTACTCGGCTTGGATGCTCAAGAGGCAAAGCATTCACCTTATATTGCTTCAATGGGA
>CADCTM010000318.1 GCA_902805485.1 uncultured Coleofasciculus sp.
GTAACGGTTGGTTTACGAGCTGGGATTGAACAGACTTTACCGCCTTTTAGCTTTGATCCACAATGAGCCGAGGTGACAGGGATTAAGTTTAATCGCTGCCATCGATTCAAAACTGCATAAGTCCTCCTGGGTTCAGATATAGCTACAAGTAGAAACCAATTGCTAATTTGTTACGGGAGAATCACCATGCAATCTGTTCTTTACCATAAAGCTGAATCGCAATTCGAGCGGCTGCAGGAAAAGGGCGAATGCGCTGTTATCCCACTTTCTGGCTGTCTCACTATGTCTCACAAACACGAGCTGCGGGGGCGGCAAGGTATCCAGCCGCAGTCTCGTCAGGAGCAACTGCAAGCGGCATTAAAGACATTCCAACACGCCTTAGCAAGAGCCGAAGCGAGTAACAATTATACGGCTCAAGTGGAAAGCCTTAAGCTAATTGGCTTAATTCACTGCAAGTTAGGGCAGTATGCCTGGGGTATTAAATGCCTTGAGCAAGGGTTGCGTTACGCCAAAGCGATTAAGAATCGGGCAAATATTGGAATTATTCTCAATTATTTAGGTGCAGCTTATTACCAAACTGGTCAAGACCGCAAGGCATTGTGGGTTTATTCACAAGCGTTAACAATTTTTACCGACGCAAATGACGCAATCAGCGTTGCAAGAATCTTGAACCGCATTGGGCAAATTTGCAATAGTATGGGGCAGCCAGAGCGAGCGCTGATGTGCTGCCGCCAAGCGTTGAAGATGTATCAAGACATGGGTAATGCGCCAAATGGTGAAAGTACAGCCCTTCAAAGTATTGGGGAAGCGCATTTACAATTAGAGCGTCCTCGTGCCGCGATCGCCTTTTTTGAGCAAGCATTAGTCATTAGTCGAAAAATTGGTAATCGTAGCGCCCAAGCAACTACGCTTGAGGATATTGGCGCGGCTTATATTAAGTTAAACCCGCCTATACGCGCCTTGGAATCTTATCAACAAGCCTTAGAAATTCGTCGTCAAATTGATGACAAGAGCGGTGAAGCGAGAAACTTAAATTACATCGGCGCTGTTTACTACAAGTTGGGTAAATATTCCCGCGCACTCTGCTATCATCTACAAGCTTTAGGAATTTTGAAAACTGTTAATCACACAGCAGGCAGTGAAAGATTACTGCATAATTTGGTAATAGTTTATGAGTCTTTAGGTTTGTCTGACTTAGGCATAAAGTGTTACGAGCAAGCTTTAGAAATTGTCAAAAATTTTGGCACTCATCCCTGTGAAGAAGCGATCAGGCAGTACTGCGGGGAAGAGGGTGATATGGAGTTGGATGGGGTTGAGTAACGTTTGCTCTAAATCATCAATGTAAATGTAAGAAATGCAGATGATTCATTAAGTTAGTGCGCTACAGTCTGAAGGAGGAAAAATTTTATGCTTTCCCCTTTTTAACCTTGATGCGAGAGAAGTCTCCGGACTGGGAGGGCGATAGAGGGGATACACCTTCCGGTAAGATAACTCTAAGAGAAAACTTATCGAGAAATTATGCGAATTTTAATCATGGGTGGGACTCGGTTTATTGGAGTCTACTTAACTAAAATCTTGGTAGAACAAGGTCACGAAGTCGTGCTATTCAATCGCGGCAATAAACCGGCACCTGTGGAAGGCGTAAAACAGATAAAAGGCGATCGCACTGATGCCTCCGGGTTAAAAGAAAAGTTGTCCCAAGAAAAATTTGATGCCGTCTTTGACAACAATGGTCGGGAATTGGGCGATACGCAACCCCTAGCTGAGATATTTAAAGACCGAGTACAGCACTTTGTCTATATGAGTTCGGCGGGTGTTTATCTAAAATCTGACCAACTTCCCCATATTGAAGGCGATCCTGTTGACCCAAAAAGCCGTCATAAAGGCAAGCATGAAACGGAAGCGTACCTTGCTCAATCGGGATTACCCTGGACATCAATTCGTCCTACCTATATTTACGGTCCCCAAAATTATAACGACCTGGAAGCTTGGTTTTTTGATCGGATTATCAGGAATCGCCCAGTCCCCATTCCAGGTAATGGAATGCACATCACACAATTTGGTCATTGTCAAGACTTGGCGATGGCAATGGCGGCAGTTTTAGGGAACGAGGCAGCAGTTGGACAAATTTATAATGTATCAGGCGATCGCTTTATTACCTTTGATGGTCTAGCTCGTGCTTGTGCCGAAGCTACAGGTCAATCAGCCGATGCCATAAAATTAGTCCACTACGACCCAAAACAATTTGATTTTGGCAAACGTAAAGCTTTCCCTCTAAGAGTTCAGCACTTTTTCGCTTCCGTTAATAAAGCAATGAACGAATTGAATTGGAAACCCCAATATGACTTAATTAGTGGTTTGCAAGACTCTTTTCAGAACGATTATCAAGCATCGGGTCGTGAGCAATCTGAGGTAGATTTCTCTACGGATGATGAGATTTTAAAAGCCGTTTAGCTCAAATAATTACACGCAGGCCCAAAGCAGAAAGGCTAGACAAATATAGCCCGTGTAGGCGGGCTTTGTCTATGTAGCTTTACCCTAGAGGTGCAGGCTTTCTTATGGTTGGTTAAAAAGCGGTTTCCCATCAACATCGACTTCCAACTCTTCACGCCGCAAAACTTCTTTTGCCTCAACCGTATCTCGCTCAACTTCTTTCCTGATGCTGACTTCCTCGCGCACAAATGCTTGCTTTCTAATATCAGCCGTTTCTTCGTAAACATTCATATGAACGACTTCGCCTTCTCGGAAATCAAGGTTACTCGGAGTAACAGTAGTTCCAGCTTCAGGAGTGGTACGCTCAATAACAACGCGCTCCTTTTCTACAGGAACTGAAACTCGTGCTGTTTCGGTTTCAATGCGCTTGCCGATTGCAACGTCACCCGTTTTATGACGGCTTTTATTAGCAACAAGCCGCTCTTCATACAGCCGAAGCTTTTGATGGTCTTGCTCGTTCATTTGGTACAGTGAAGGCTCATGTTCGTAGGTGTAGCTATTATGGTCATAGTTAGCAGCATGAGCCTGATTAGATGAAGGAATTGGCTGGGAAGTATGTCGAGGCTGAGGTACAGATTTAGGTTGAGGAGATTGATAGGTTTCCCTCAAAACTGATGGCGCCTCCACAGGTGCGGACGCCTGAACAGTTGGAGTACGATAAACGTGGCGCACTCGTTCTTCATAAGCGTAATCCACCGTCATACCTTCCTGGTATTCCGGTAGTTTTTCGGCTTGTTCTTTCGTAGCAATTCCTGTGGCATAGATGCGTCGCGCGACAGCATCAACACGACAACGACCAACTGGAAGCAAAACCTGCTTACCAAAAATCCAAAACCCTGTATCGATGACGAAGTAGCGGAAACGTCCCTGTTCATCGACTAGTACGTCGTGAATTGTACCAATCTTCTCAGCGGTTTTTCCCGCATAGACATCAAGTCCCTTGACATCTTCTCCATCAAAAGCATCTTGGCGATAGTTTGGATTAAAATCCGCAATCTTGATCAGCGGCATTGCCTTGTCTCCAGTGTCGTCTACGTCCGTTGTACCAACATCTTAAGAATTTATCGAGGCGAATTCCTCTGGCTAATGAAGGAGAAGTTAGCTATTACTGAGCGTTGTGTGTTGATGACTTTTTTGCGGAAACAGGTAAATTGCGCCGGAAATCCAAGTTAGAGCAACCGATATCCAGAAAACAATTAAAGAAGGAATTTCCCAAGTATCAGGTGTTGGTGCAATTAAAAGCGCGATCGCACTAATCTGACTCACAGTTTTGAGCTTACCCCAAATATTCGCGCCACTAATGCTCGTGCTACCCGTTAAGTTTGGGTTAACTCGCCAACCCGCAATCGCTAATTCTCGCGCCAATATCAAAAATACACCCCAAGCTGGCACTTGACCCAACTGAATTAATGCCAATAATGGCGCCAATACTAAAAATTTATCCACTAACGGGTCAAGAAACTTACCCAATTCCGTAACTTGATTGAGTTTCCGTGCCAAATAACCATCTAACCAATCTGTCCCCGCTGCAACCAGAAAGATGGCTAAACAAATCCAGCGTGCCTGCTCTGTTGGGTTATTCAGACCGTATAAAATAAACGGCAACGCTAGCAAACGAGAAAAGCTAATCGCATTGGGTAGATTCATAAAAAAGCGCTGAGTTAATGTGTTGATGTTTTAACTCATAACTCACAAATAGCTCTCTTCGCTACGGGATCACTGCCGATATTGATTAACAAGCACCATCACTATGGGCAACGGCGCAAACCGTCTTTAAAATTAGCTTAAGGTCGTAGGTGACTGACCACTTGCGCTGATAGGCAATATCCATCAGAACAATGTCTTCAAAATCTGTTATGCAAGAGCGTCCATTTGCCTGCCACTCACCGGTAATTCCCGGTTTAGTGTTCAAACGTTCCCAGTGATGCGCCTCATATCTCATCACCTCATCGACTAATGGGGGACGAGTGCCGACTAAGCTCATATCGCCTTTGAGGACATTCCAAAATTGTGGTAATTCATCTAAACTGGTGCGGCGTAAAAATCGACCAACGCGAGTGACACGAGGGTCGTTTTCATTTTTAAAGATATTACCTGTTGCCTGATTGCTTACTAAATGCTTGACTTTATCAGCTCTTACAATCATCGAGCGGAACTTCCAGATGCGGAAAGTCTTGCCTTTTAATCCACAGCGAAGTTGACTATAGAAAATTGGACCTGGATTATCAAGCTGGATCGCGATCGCAATTGGAATTGCCACAATTAATGTGAATACCAAGCCTACTAACGCTCCGAGAATATCAATGAGACGTTTACGCTTGCAGCTTGCAGAATAATGAACCTTGTGCCGGGATGCGTACTTCTGGGTATTGCGATTAGGAACCGCTGAATCATCCCAGGTGGAAGTCTTGGATTTTGAGGTGGTAGACACGATGAGTCGCCGATTCTTTACAGGCCGTTGACGTTTTCGTCACTATGCAGCCAATAATATTGAGCTTCTTTAAGAGAAGACTAGTACGGCTAGTGATCCCTTACAGTATCTTTACATTAACTTTTGATAAGTCCCAGATAGGACGATCTCTAAATACTGGCGTAAACGCTCTTGTTGCTGAGGATTGAGGCGATAGCGATAACCCTGTCGGGATTCCTTGGGATCGCCTTCTTGAGCAAAAAGTGGCTCCGAAGTCAGGTGAAAGTAATGCGTATTTTCCTGAGACTGCGCTAATCGGCTATCCGCTTCTAAGGGTGGAACTAAACCCGATGGCAATTCCCCCTCCACCAAACGGACAAGTCGTTTGTAACAAGCCGCTGTATTCAGTCCTCGACGCTCCAACTGCTGCATAATTTCCTCCAAACTATAGAGACGACTTTCAGCATCGCCTGCCGTGTGGGGAAAGGCACGTAGCAGCTCCGAAAGCAGAAAATAGTCACTATATTGCTGTTGAGTGCGATTCAAAACCTGGGGATAAAGCGGTAAGTTAGCAAGTCCGGCGGCAACCCAGAAATTTGTTGATAAGTTAGAAGCTTCCACGATTGAGGCATCGGGAAGTTTGTCCCGTATCCATTTTTCCAACCTTCCCGAAATCGCATCGCCAACACAGACAACGTGCTGAATTTTCGCCTCCGATAATCCCGTTTCAATCATCAGCGTCTTAAGTCCTTGATGTAGCTGTTGAATAAACGGTTCAATAACACGAGTTTCCATGTCCACTCGGTATACCTGCCAGCGGTCAGTACCCAGCTCTAAGGTAAACTCTTCCTTGTGTTGCAAAATTTGATTCAGATAACCCGCCGCTTTGATGAGCGCTTTCCCAAGTGCCGAACTTTGCAACAATAATGCCAAGCGATCGCGTTTTTGCTGCTCCGGTTGACCAACTAGCGGCAGTTCTAAATTACTGTGAAGTGAGAGTTGTTGCAGTTGTGTCTCAGACATTTGAGGATACAGCAGCTGACAAAAAATATCTTGAGCGATTGCATCACTGCCATAAGCCAAACTCCAAAGCCGAAAGTCACTGTGGCTAAGATTTTTGAGATCATCCGGAAACTCAACCAAAGCGAGTTCCGTTGTCGTTGCACCCCCATTGATCCCCAACGTGCCACCGTGCCAATCAGATAGAGGTGTGGGGATAAATTTCTCCGTAGCTTGAGCGTCATTTTCTGGGATCTCAACCGGAGAAGTCGGTAAAACAGTAAGAAGAGTCGCGATCGCATCTTCCAGGAAAAATATTTGCTCCGGATGCTGCACCAGCTTTGCTCCCAGTACTGCTTCCCGCAAATTAAGCTGGTAAGTATCAGACCACGCGGCGGGATAACCAAGAATCACACCTTCCAACTGTTTAAAAGCAAGTCCCAACGTCTCCGGCGCCATTCCCACAGCGCCCACCTTCATCACAGAATCAGCTAAAGTACTCTTCGGCGTCAGTGTTGCCAACAATGCCTGCAACGTCCGTCGTACCCAATACAAAGAAACGTGTTGATTCGGTAACTGTAATTGCGGTTCCCATTCCTGATGCTCAGGACAATAGTAGGGAATGCCAATATTTAAATACGGCTTAAAGTTTTCGAGAAAGATTCCTGGTTGATTATTTGCCAGTGAGGACGCCAAAGACCCAACGATAATCGGCGTTACGGGCATTTTAACAAATAGCTTATTCGCCGCCTGCCCCGAATAAGTTACAGCCGGTAGACGAAAAATTGCCTCCGCAGAACTCCGGACTGCCAAGCGAGGATTTACTGTTTGTAATTCTTCAGGATTTATCCGTAATTGATTCGACCAAAAGAGCGGGTAACGTTGAGCGGTTGTTCGGTTGAGAAGAACGGCTGAAAGTCCCGTGGTGTCAAAGTCTATTCCTAAGTACCAGACGGCGTTGCTGATCTCTCCCGGCTGTATTAAGTTTGCAAGCATCAAGTCTTTAACGGGTATAAGCGGATGTTGAATTGTGTCAGTTTTTTGCTTAAGAGTTGTCGTTTTGTTCAATCTAGAACTGGAATTTAAAGACTTAAGAATTGGCGTTTGAGTCGCTATTCTTTTTTTTTTCAGGCTCAGGTTGGGGGTCTAATGTTTCCGGTTGAGGTAAGTCTACATCATTACTACTCACTGGCTCTAAATTTTGTGTCGCTTCTGGATTGTCTTCACTGGAGATGTCCTTACCAGGAGCGAGTAGTCCTTGGGGTAAGGCAGGTGTTGGGTTAATTTCCCTGTCCTGTTGTTCTTGTGTGGCGGTTTCCGCTTCAAAATCTGATGCCTCTGGGATGGCTGGTGGAGGCGTCGTTGTTTCCTGAGTGCTATTTAATGAGTCAGGGTGTTGCTCTTGTGTACCGGTTTCCGCTTCAAAGACAACAGGCGTTTCTGGATCAAAGTTAACGGTTGATGCCTCAGAGACAACCTCGACTTCTGGGGAGGCGATCGCTTCTTCCATAATGCCGTCAGTTGGCTCATCCCACTCCATCTCATCAATCACAATTTCATCTTCAAACGCAATGAGCGCTTCCGATAGGGTTTGAGCCGAAGGTCTGTTTGCACTATTGACGCTTTCTTGGTCTAACTCTAGGGCTTCTGAGGGAAATAAATCTGGCTCAAAGTCTAATTCTTCTGAAAGCCTGTTATCGGCTTCAGGAGAAGGATTTTGAGCTGATAAATCTGATGATGTTGTTTCCGTCAGACTGGGGGAGATTAAATCATCATCCGGCCAACTTGGGAACGTGAACTCTTCCCAATCTTCTGCGAGTAACTCATCCGACATTAAAAAGCGATCGCTTGGTAAATTAGCGGGAGTCGCGTCGGGTGTCGAATCACTACCGTCCTGCCTCCGAAAACTGCTTCTCTGGGCATCCTCAAAGCTTTCGAGGTCGTCGCTCAACTGTCGGAGGGTGTTTTGGTCTAAGCAAATTTCTCGGTCAGGATCGCTCATCTGCTCGTCCGTCACCAGCAAATCCTCTTCAGGCAAGGCGGAGATGTAGTGATCTTCAACCAAATTGACTTCGGGTTCAGGGTTATCTGTGGCTTGTAACGGTTGTGAAATTGTAGTAGGCATTGAGTCAGGCATGACTGCTGGCATTTCCTCGCTCAAGCCCATTTCCTCAAACAAATCGGTCAACGCCGCAATGGTTGTAATGGTTTCTTGCTCAACGGAATGTTCTCGGTTGGCTGATGAAGACGCTTGAGCTACTGCCTCAACTGATGAGCGAGGAGCGGCATCTGTAAAGAATAAACCCTCCCAAGACTCGGAAGACGGCAGTGCTGACCAATCTTCTGCTTGTCCTTGCGTTGTCTCAATTGCAGGGTCTGTTAGTCCTTCAAACAGCAGTTCTTCAACCTCAGAGGAAATATTAACAGGTTCGGTTACGGCAAATCGGTTCTCCTCAATGCTGGGCATTGGCGTTTCTTGTGGCGGTGTTGCTTCTGAGTCTGAGGAAGCGGGAGCTAATTCATCTGGTTTTACTGTATTAACCAATGAGTCGCCACCAAAGAGACTTTTATATAAATCATCAATTTCCTGGCGGCGGCGATCAGAGATGATGTTGAGTTGAGCGGCTTGATTAAGTGCGTCTTCTGGAGTTAGTTCACTGTGGGGTAGTAAAGGAGTGGAGGATGTTAATGACTGATTTACAAGTTCTAGTAGGTCATCTAGATCTTGAGAGCCGCTTTGATTTGGGGTTTCTATATCCAGTTGCAGGAAAGTGTCAAAACCTCGGTCTTCTTCGCTGCCTGGGTGATCAGAATTTAGCCCTTCGATGATTTCCCAATCTTCCGAACTGAATTCGGGCGCCTTGTTTTGAGGCAGTGCCGTAAATTCTGAAGGTTGGGGCGTTGCCGCGTTTTGAGTCGCCTCAGTCGCCTCTAACTGAGAATTGCGATCGCTTTTTTGTTCTCCCAGTTTTAACCGTGGCAGCGGGAAAGGTGCCCCTTGCGGAGTAGTGGCATCATTGGAGAACTGAGTTTCTTGTCGAGGTTGAGCAGTAAGTTGGTTTGTTTTAGTTGTCGCTTCAGACACCTCCAGGGAAGACTGCAAAAGGGTTGAAGCTTCTCGTCCCAACTGAGAAGCCAAACGATTAACTAATGCTGTAAACAGCACCTCGCCTTGAACACCCAAGTTGTGCATTTTCTCCAACCCTACGGACAAAGACTCTTGATAGCTTTGAAGATTACTTTGGAGGGTTTCAAAGATCACCCGCTGGTTAGCGTCGAGAGTAGTCAAAAGGCGATCGGATTGAGCTTGTAGGTGCTGCAATTGCTCTAGACGTTCTTGTGGGGCAATCGCGCTTCCTTTAGTTGCTGTTGTCGCGCTTGCCCAGCGTGTTTCCAACTCGCCGAGGATTAGTCCAAACTGTTGCGTTAGGTTTGTGGTACAGCGACTGATTAACTCCTGAGAAAACTCGGAAATAAACTGCTCATGAGCTTTCTTTTGCTGGGTTAATGCAGCCATCTCCTGCTTGGTGTCTTCCAGTTGTTGAATTTCTTGGACTAAAGACTGCCGTTGTTGACGTAGAGCATCCATTTCTGCTTGCCAGGGCTGCCTTAAGTCATCTCGCAGAACGTCCATTTCTTGGCTCACCGCCTGCCTAATCTGTTGTATTAAATCAGTTGGCGCCAATGGCGTCGCTACCTGCGGCTGTCGCGATGTCACTAAATTTTGCTGCTGGGAAACTAAGTAGCTCCGCACTCGTTCCAAAACTTGGCTAGAGCGCGCGGCATCACCGTGCTTATGCCAAGGTAGACGCGAGGCGGCATGGGGGAGGATGCCATCAATATCATCGATTAGAGATTGAATATCCATCTGAGAAGTCACGGTGGAACCCTTGACGAGAACGAATGCATTAAGAGGATTGAGATAGAAGCCTCTATCCTTAATGTTAGATTGCCCAAATCACAGACTAAAGTAGAAGGTTTGATCTGAGCCGATAAATAATTCAGATTTATCCTTGTCGGCGGTTGAAGATGCCTTGCTGTCCTGATGCGGCCTGAAATCCAGGAATTAAAAATAAAGTGACAAAAGGCAGATTGATTTTCATCATCATAAACTCATTACGGCTTCTCGATGAGACTCGGTTGTCTTATCTCCAAAAGCAGATTTTTGGAGATCGATCAAATGGCGCATAATAACTGTGTACCCATTCTCCGATGATTGCTTCAAGCTCTCACAAAAATAGGAGATTGCCAGTATCTCCACAGTAGTAGAGCAATCTATGTGTGAGGAAACAACCACTGCATCCACCCGTCTTGCTTGTCTTGAACGGTTGGTCAGAGGATTAAACCGGAAGATTTCGCTGCTTGGATCGCTGCTGTTTCATGGATTGAGATTGGGATCGATTCTTCTCTCAATTTGGTGGATAGCCACGCTCTATCTGTCCAACAGCGTTTACAATGTGCTTTGCCTTCATAAAAGACCGATACAGCTCACATAAAATGAACTTGAATAACGATGATAATCATGAGTTGATTACCTTTTTTGCGGGCTTACCAGAGGCTTCTGTGGAGCAAGCGACTTCTCATGTTGTCACTCGCTCTCATCCACCAAATCGTGTCATTTTGCTGGAGAACGACTGGGGTGGCTCTGTGTACTTTATTATGGATGGCTGGGCAAAGATTCGCACCTACAACCTTGATGGTAAAGAGGTGACTCTGAATATCTTAGGAAAAGGCGAACTCTTTGGGGAAATGGCGGCGCTGGATGAGGTGCCTCGCTCAACAGACGTAATTACCCTTACTCAGACAATGATCGGTAGTATACCGGCTCAGGATTTTGTCCAGTTAATTCATAATGAACCGCTAGCTGGTGTCCGCTTGTCTCAGCTCATGGCGAAGCGCCTGCGTCAAGTCAATCGACGACTGCGTTTGCGCGAGTCCGATAGTACTTCGCGGGTGGCAGATACTTTGTTGTTTCTCGCAGAGGGACAGGGGAAACTGAAACAGCAAGGCACGGAAATTCCGAACTTACCTCACCGAGAGTTGAGTAGCCTCAGTGGACTAGCACGGGAAACTGTTACAAGAGTGCTGACAAAGCTGGAGAAGAAAGGGTTGATTGCTCGCGCTCAAGATATTATGTTTATCCCAGATGTGGCGGCTTTGGAGCGGATTATTGCCTAGGTTAAAAACATAAACTGTTTAAAAAATTAACCAGCGCTAATCAATGCCGCTCTTGGCATAAATACAGAGGTTTTGTCATCACTGCTGCGATTGGTTAGGCTAGAAGCGTCTACCTGCTTGAACGTCGATTTTCTCTCTTCATTCCCTCTATATAACTTCAAATTTTTATGAGTTTCAAAAAAATCCTTGTCGCTATTGACAATTCGCCCCTCTGCCCCTACGTTTTTGAGGCAACACTGGAATTAGCCCAGTCCAATCAAGGGTTAATTAAGCTACTTCATTGTATTAGTGCAGAAGGAATCGCTGAACCAATGCTTCCCTCTGTTAGCCTTGACGCTACTATGCCGTCAACGCTTATGGTGAATGACTACGAAACTCAACACATCTTGATGGAAAGGCAGTTGGAGGAGGGAAAGGCGCTCTTAAAACAATACGGTGAAGCGGCGAGTCGTCACGGAGTCGCCACAGAATCAGAATGCTTGGTTGGGGACGCAGGTCATCAGCTTTGTGAAGTGGCGAAAGTTTGGGCTGCCGATTTAGTTATTGTCGGGCGCCGAGGTCGCACAGGACTAGCGGAAGCGTTTCTGGGGAGCGTAAGTAACTATGTCGTCCATCATGCTCCCTGTTCGGTATTAGTGGTTCAGGAAGTCGGTTCTGAGTCAGTGACAGCGTATAGTGACCAAACACTCCTAGGAGGCGATCGCCCCCTCTAGTCAGGAGGCAGGTTAAATTGAAGATCGCTCACATGGTTTACCAATCTGAATAAGCCCTCATGCATGATGATGCCCAAGCTTCTTGCCCCGATCCTTCTCAAGACCCTAAAAACCAGTCTTTAACGTCAGAGACTGAACCGACTATTGGCAATGCGGATGTCGGTGAGGATGCAGAGCAAGATGCCTTAATCGATTCTACGGCTCACACTGAGGGATTTTCCCGGCCCCCGGTGAGCGAAAAGCTCAAAACACCACCCTTAGCGATGGTGGAAACGGCTTTTCTTGCGAGTACCGCCAGCTTGCTTTGGCTGATTAATTATTACTTTCCCGTGGGACCTGTGTTGCGGATGTTTTTTCCGCTCCCGATCGCTTTGGTCTACCTACGCTGGGGAAACCGTGCCTCCTGGATGGCAGCGCTGGTTTCGGGGCTGTTACTGTCGGTGCTGATGGGACCTACCCGCAGCATTCTCTTTTTCATCCCCTTTGCGATTATGGGCGTCCAGTTGGGGGCGATGTGGAAACGAGGCACAGGTTGGCTATTTTCAATCAGTACAGGGGCGCTACTGGGCACGATCGGATTCTTTTTTCGGTTTTGGCTACTCTCAATTCTCTTAGGTGAAGACCTCTGGGTTTATGTAATGAATCAAATTACAGAACTGGCAGAGTGGGGGTTT
>CADCTM010000319.1 GCA_902805485.1 uncultured Coleofasciculus sp.
GGATGAACGCTAAGAAGAAACCCGTAGCTGGGAAAACTGATTAGCCAACGTTCTAGGGCTAATTCTTTTGGACAGGGAACTTGATCTAAATTCAGAACTGCTCCACAGCCAGACGTTTCTAGCAACATCAGAAGAGTGCCAATAATCCCTCCATTGCTGATATCTTTGCCAGCATCGCATAACCCTGTTTCGGCTAAGTATGGCAGAATTTCTAGATTTTCGCGGAGCTGAACTGGATCGGCAGTTGTTGCGGCATCCCAAAAGGGGTATTT
Source organism: uncultured Coleofasciculus sp. (assembly GCA_902805485.1). Taxonomy (GTDB): domain Bacteria; phylum Cyanobacteriota; class Cyanobacteriia; order Cyanobacteriales; family Coleofasciculaceae; genus CADCTM01. The sequence goes on from CADCTM010000319.1 coordinate 273, forward strand.
TGGATGAGATTTGCCCCGGAAATCGGTGGCAACGAGCAGCAAATCCCCAGGTTGAGCATTAAAGCTGGTAATCAATCGCCTTGCTCGTCCCAGAATAGCGACAGATAGAGCGTTGTACGGACTATGGCAATTGGTATGTCCACCCACAATTGGAACATTGTAAGCTTGAGCGGCTGCCTTCATGCCATCCCAAATGGAGTTCGTGCTGCTGCTAGACTGACTCCACAAAGTATCTACAACGGCAATTGGATGCCCTCCCATTGCATAGATATCACTCACGTTCACCATCACAGCAGACCAACCTGCAAACCAAGGTTCTGTCTCTAGAAATTGAGGTAAAATTCCCTCGGCCGCCAACAGCAGATAGCCGTCTCCATCCGGGATTGCAGCACAATCATCTCCCAGTAAAACCTTGGAAGAAGCCCACTCTGCCCCGACTCCTAACGCTTGCGATGCAGTTTGAATGTCTTGCTTGTGCAGGAGGCTGAGAGATTGTTGGAGTTGTGCAGCGAGTGAGGATAGCATCAGGATGCCTCTTTTGCCTGAAGGGATAGGACGGGACGGGGTTCAGCGCTGGGGGGATAGAAATTCAGGTCAGCTTCCATCAAATGATGAGGGCGATCGCAAATAACAATCTCCTCCATCGTCTCCCAGTGAAGTCGCTGGAAAAAGCGCACATTTTGCAGCTGTACCGTTGCTAAAAACTGTTTGCAACCCCAAGTGTTGGCAGTCGTAACAGCTTTGTAGATGAGTCCTTTGCCAATTTGCCAACCTCTGCGATAGTCTGGGTGCGTGCCCAATCTGCCGCCATACCAGATGCCTGGTTCAACTTCGTAAATTCGCACAACTCCGACTACTTTATTGATATCAGTTGCGTTCGCGGAGCGTTCCCCTTGGGAAATCGCCACAATGGGATACGCAATTTTGTCAATTTCATCAACATCATCTCCCTGAAAGAGTTGCTGTTCTTCAGCAAAGATGGAGCGACGAAGTGCAAAGTAAGCAGCAATTTCCTGAGAATCTGTTGCCAGTTTGAATTGGTAAGTTTTCATTGAATTGGGAATTGGGAATTGAGTTTTAGCAATGAACTATGAACTACTTTTCAAAGTTAGAAAGAGCAGAGCAAGCACCACACTTGGCACAACCTGCTTTGATTTCCTCCGATGACATTCCTGCTTGCTTTAACATGACACCCACTCGTTCATAGAGGGTGAACATGAATTCGCTTTTCGGGGCAGGGTGATTGAAGAGTGGTGTTCCTGTGATGGGAACGAAGGGCACAACAAAGGGATAAACGCCGATTTGAATTAGGCGATCGCAAACATCCACCAGCGTCTCTAAACTATCCCCTAAGCCTGCTAGTAAATAGGTATTCACCTGTCCCCAGCCAAAAACCTTGACTGCTGCTGCAAACGCCTCAAAGTAATACTCCACAGGCACTGTTGCTTTCCCAGGCATAATCTTTGCCCGAACTTGGGGGTCAGCCGCTTCTAGATGCATACCTAAACTGTCAATTCCTGCTGCTTTCATGCGATCGAACCAGATGAAATCATCGGGCGGTTCGCACTGTGCTTGAATGGGAATGTCTACTCTGGCTTTAATCGCTTTGGCACATTCTGTCAGGTAAGCTGCACCGCGATCGCTTGTATTTGGCGTTCCAGTTGTCATCACCATTTGCTTCACCCCATCCAGCCGCACGGCGGCTTCTGCAACTTCAGCCAGTTGAGCAGGGGTTTTCCGGGCAATGGTTCTACCTGCTTCCAGCGATTGTCCAATGGCACAAAACTGGCAAGAGGTAGCTGTATTGCCATAACGTATACAGGTTTGCAGAATAGTTGTCGCTAACACGTCCCGACTGTGCAACAAAGCAATTTGACTGTAGGGAATGCCGTCAGCCGTAGCGAGGCTATAGAATTTGGGTTGCTGAGGGAAACTGATTGGAGTGAGCGCCTTTGGCGTGGTGGAGCCAATCGCTTCTCGCTCCAATTGCAACAGCATCTGATTGGTTGTTTTGTCAATCCCCACAGTGTAAGGTGACTGAGCGGCTGGGCTATTGTAAATCGGCACCATTACCGTCGTGCCATCCACGGTTACAGCTTTGTGATCCGAGGGACCTGCCCCGCCTTTTCGTCCTGCGGCTCCAATTTCATGCTCAACTAGCTTCAGTCCATGAGTTTGAAGCTCTACGATTAATTGTTGTTTGTTCATAAACCGGGTTTACGCTCCCACCGAAACTTTCTTTCAGACTCTTGAATGGGAACATCGTTAATGCTGGCTTCTCGCCTTTGCATCAAACCGTTGGATGCAAACTCCCACTGTTCATTGCCATAAGCGCGATACCAGTAGCCAGAATCATCGTGCCATTCGTACTCAAAGCGGACAGAGATTCGATTGTCGGTGAAGCTCCAAAGCTCTTTTTTGAGGCGATAATCCAACTCTTTAGCCCACTTGCGTTGCAGAAAAGCTGCGATCGCTTCACGTCCACTGAAAAATTCAGCACGATTTCGCCACTGGGAATCCTCTGTGTAGGCTAAGGCAACTTTCTGTGGATCGCGAGTGTTCCACGCATCTTCTGCTGCTTGAACTTTAATGAGAGCTGTTTCCCGCGTAAATGGCGGTAAGGGGGGTTTTGTTTCCATTAGGTAGTAGGTGGTAGGGAGTAGATTGTAGGTTCTAGGTACGGGTTAATCGTTTCATCCGTTGCCTGAATGCCATCTGCTACTTCCATCACGGTTTGAGCATCTAAATTAACCCGCAATTGCAATAAATCGGGGCGAGAATAGTGACCAACAGAATCCATCATTCGCTTGCGTTTGGTAATCAGCGAGAAATCTAAATCTGCGATCGCGATTCCCTCACCTTCTGTAATGGGC
>CADCTM010000320.1 GCA_902805485.1 uncultured Coleofasciculus sp.
AATTTCTAAAGCCTTTGTCTATGGACTTGCTCTGGAGGAACATGGACGGGATTATGTTTTAAAACGAGTGGGAGTTGAACCTACGGGAGATGCTTTTAACTCAATTATTCAGTTGGAAGAGTCTTCAAAGCGACCATTTAATCCGATGGTAAATGCCGGAGCAATTGCAACGACAAGTTTAATCAAAGGAGCAAATCCTAGCGAGCGACTTAACCGCTTACTGGATATGTTTGGGCGCTACGTTGGTCATGATTTGTTCATTGATATGCCTGTATTCTTATCAGAGCGGACAACGGGACATCGTAACCGAGCAATGGCACATTTAATGCTCAATTTTGGCATGATTGATGAAAAAATTGATGAGGCATTAGATTTATACTTTCAGCAGTGTTCAATAATGGTCAACTGCCGCGATTTAGCAATAATGGCAGCTACATTGGCTAATTGTGGCATTAATCCAATCACCCAACAACGCGCTGTTGAGGCACGTTATCTCAGAGATATTCTGACCGTAATGTACACCTGCGGGATGTATAACGTTGCCGGCGAGTGGGCGTATAAAGTTGGTTTACCTGCCAAAAGTGGGGTCTCTGGGGGAATTGTTGTTGTTGTGCCTCAGAAGATGGGTATAGCTGTTTTCTCACCACCTCTCGACTCTCATGGAAGTAGTGTTAGAGGAATGAAAGTGTGTGAAGATTTATCCGAACGTTTTGGGCTACATTTATTCGATTTGCAAGTGGATAGGAACCAATTTTTAGATTAATTTACCTGATTTGAAATCCCCTGAGGTAGATAACTCTGTTTTACCAGAAAACTTGGGTTCTTAATTGGCTTCTTGTCGCAGAGGAATCTCAACTACAAATTCTGCGCCTTTGCCTGGTTCTGAACTACAAAGCAACTGTCCCTTGTGTTTCTCGGTTACAATTTGATAACTGATAGACATCCCCATGCCTGTGCCTTTTCCTACAGGTTTAGTTGTGAAGAAAGGATCAAATAAGCGGTGTTGGATTTCTTCGGGAATACCTAAACCATTGTCAGCAATTTCAACTCTTAGCCACGCTGAGTTGACAACTTTTGTCCGAATCCAAATCGTAGGAGTTTTTAGTGCTAGGCTACACAATTGATTGTTTGTAGCTTCTTCTTCAAGCTCCATTGCTTGTTCCAACGCATCAACTGCATTGACGAGAATATTCATAAATACCTGGTTGAGTTGCCCTGCATAGCACTCTACCAATGGTAAATTCCCGTATTCTTTAACTACTTGAATTGTGGGATATTTGGGTCGAGCTTTAAGACAATTTTTCAAAATCATCAGTGTACTATTTATTCCTTCGTGGATGTCCACTGCCTTAACCTCGGCTTCATCAAGGTGAGAGAAGTTACGCAGAGATTGGACAATTTCGCAAATTCGATTAGTGCCAACTTTCATGGAAGAGAATAGTTTAGGCAGGTCTTCTTTGAGAAACTCTAAACTGATTTCCTCTGCTTTTTCCTCAATTTCTAGCGTCGGATTAGGGCAGTGATTTTGATAAAGTTCTAGCAGTTCTAATAAGTCTTGGGTGTCTTGAGTAGCGTGGGTGACGTTCCCTTGGATGAAGTTAACTGGATTATTGATTTCATGGGCAACGCCTGCCACAAGTTGCCCCAAACTAGACATTTTTTCACTTTGTATTAGTTGAGATTGTGCCTGTTGTAGCTGACGGTTGGTTTGCTCTAGATGTTGGGCTTTATCTTTAAGTTGGGCTTCTGACTGCCGCAGGGCGATTTCTGCCATTTTGCGCTCTGCCACTTCAACGATTAGGTAGTCTGCTATTTGCCTAAGTTGAGCTGTACGCTCTTCCACTCGCATTTCTAACTCTTCATTTGCCTGTTTTAAGGCTTTCTCTGCCTGCTTACGTTGTGTTGCAATACTGGCAAGATGAGTGGCAGTTTTGATCAAAGTGAGGTGGTGACTGGTGGGACGACAGGGAAATGAATGAGACATCGCAAACGTCCCTAAAACTAAACCCTCCTGAGAAAAGAAAGGTGTAGACCAACAAGAGCGAATATTATAAGACAGGGCAAAATCGCGAAATGCTGCCCAAAGTGGGTTAGTGCTAATATCCTCTACATATACACTTTCTCCCCGATAAGCCGCCGCGCCACAAGAACTCACATCGCCAATAACGAGCTGATCAAAGGCTTCGGCATAGGCAGTGGGTAAGCTGGGGGCTGCGCCTGAACGCAGTTGATTATTTTCTTGATCGAGAAGCAAAATTGAACAGTAAGCGCCTGGTGAAAGTTGCTCCAGCAAGTAGCACATACTGTTTAACACAGATTGTAAGGTTGCGCCCGTGGCAATTAGTTCTAGTACATGGCTTTGGGCAAGCAGCAAGTCGTTCGAGCCTTGGCGTTCAAGTGCGGTGGAGAGGACGTTGGCAACGGCTTGCAGGAAGTAGATATCATCTTGGTTAAACACGCGCGGGTGGTTGCTGTAGGCTTCTAAAATCCCCAAGGGTCGGTCTGGACTGGGAAGGGGGGCTAATATACCAGTGGCGATGTCATATTCCTGTAGCCGTGACGAGATGGAGTAGCGGTTTTCTGTTGTCAATTTTTCCAGGAAAATCGCTTTGTTTGAAGCTAAAACCTCACTTGCCTCTAAGTTAGTCTGAACATCGATTGTGGCTTGCTCGACAAGGAAGTTGTACCAGCCATTTCCTGCCCGAATCCGCAAGGATTTACCATCAGAAAGCAGTTCTAGGACGCTTACATATTCCACGTTGAGGGTTCTAGCAACAAGGCTGACGGCATCGTTAAATAACGTAGTAAGGTCAACCCCTGAAAGTGCCTGAAATCCAAGTTCCGCGACAGCCGCTTGATATTGTGCCCGAAGTGTGAGAGCCGTTGCTCTGGTTCCTTGTCGGCTGTTTTTTACGCTGTCTTGGCTGTATGCAAGACGATTTTTCGAGAAATACATATAACCGATCTAGCTCCACTGCAATTAGGCTTTTTTGATATCTCTTGACAGAGAATAATGATAAGACTTTTAACACGCAGTTGTCTCGCTAAAAATCAATTTTTATCTCGAAACTTTCACTCACCCTACTTCAACATCTCCCCTAATTCTTCAGGAAGCGAGAAAAAAGGAC
>CADCTM010000321.1:0-303 GCA_902805485.1 uncultured Coleofasciculus sp.
CCATTCTTGTGCGTAGCCGAAATATATTGCAGCTATTGTTAGTCCAACTGCCGCGCCAGCAGTGAAGCGTTTAATCAAGCTACCTGCCTTTTTCAGCTTTGATTCAGGTGAGTTTAGTTCTGATGGCAGTAGCTTCATAAGCAAGCAAAAGTTTAGCTTTTGTACAGCAGTGAAGTTATTACTTCCAATTTACTCTTCCTGGTAGTCAGCACTTCACCTACTTTCGACAGTAAAAACGTGTATGAGCACTAACTATTCGACAACTTGCTGAACAAGCGCGATGGCCTATGGCCGGTCGTAGAC
>CADCTM010000321.1:313-3128 GCA_902805485.1 uncultured Coleofasciculus sp.
AAACAGCACTGCATAAGCATTTTAGCTATTTTGCTTTTCCCAATCTGACAGAAGAGGGATATCTTAATTTGACAACTTGCTGAACAAGCATGATGGCCTATGGCCAGCCGCAGACCATCGCGTTGTTTAACCCTCATCTAATTCAGGAGTCTTTCATCGCTCTTGTCAGCGGACCCCAGCGTTGAGCTGCAATTTCTAAAGCAACTCCCTTGACTCTGACGTGACGTGAGACTCTTACGATAAATTCATTCACAGAATTGAGCTTGTCCCAGAGCACAAAAGGAGGGAAGGGATGCGATCAGTTGCGCTGAAAGTAGGCAATCTGGCAAAACAAACAGGCGTCTCTGTGCGGACGTTGCACTACTACGACGAGATTGGCTTGCTCTCGCCTTCTGCTCGCACTGAAACAGGCTATCGGCTGTATGCCGAGGACGACATCATCCGCTTGCAGCAAATCGCGTCATTGCGGCAAATCGGCTTCTCCTTAGAGGAAATCCGAGAGTGCTTGAACCAGTCCAATGTCTCAGTCCTTCATGTGATTCAACTCCACATGGCACGGCTGAGAGAACAAATTGAACTGTCTCACAAGCTACTCAAGCGCCTGGAGGCGATCACGCTAACTGTGAATTCGGCGGCAGCCGTTGCTGTCGAAGATTTGATTCAGACTATTGAGGCAATTTGTATGTTGGAGAAATACTACACCCCCGAACAGTTAGAAACCCTCAAGCAACGTCGGAACCTGTTGGGTGAGGAGCGGATTCATCAGGGACAAGCTAATTGGCAAGAACTAATTGAGCAAGTACGGACTGAAATGGTCAACGGCACTGATCCAGCCAGTGACTTGGTGCAAGCTTTGGCGTAGCGCTGGCTCGAACTGATCGAGCAGTTTACAGGTGGTGACGCAGGGATTCGACGATCGCTGAACAACATGTATCAGCGGGAGGATCCAGAAGTGGTCACCCAAGGTGCGGTCGATTTAGCAGTGTCTGAATATATTGGCAGAGCAATGACAGCATTAAAGCAGGCAAGGTAGCGAGTCTCAGGCTACTAGTGACGAGGGAGCGAAATGTGCAGAATCTCGCCAGTAGTAAAGAAGCCAGCGCGAGTATAAATTCGAGCTTCCGCTTCATGGGCTGCCATGAGAAAGGCTAGCGTCACCCCTGCGTCAAATGCTTCTCGCACTAATCGGGTTGTTAAAGCTCCAGCAATTCCACGGCGGCGAAAGGGGACACGCACTCCAATTCCCGCAATCTCTGTCGTTCGGTTTCCAGGCACCGAGCACATGCCACCTCCCACAGGCTCACATGTTGACGCTACGCGAGCCAGCACCGCGATGCCGCCTGCTGTCAGAGTATTGCGAAGCCGATTCACATCTATGGTGCTAGGGGCAGCCTCACCGTAAGCTTCGTTCTGTACCGCCACAGTTGCCAGGATTTCAGTATCTGCCTTGGGCACAAGCAGTTCAATGCCTGGGGGAACGGGAAGGCATTGCTCTGAACCCGGAACACAAGCCATGAGTGGCAAGCGACCCTCAACGGTGAAACCAGCAGCAGTGAGTGACTCCTCGACCGCAGGCGCAAGTTTTGCAACGTACTCTAAACGAGGCTGACGGTTGCGCTGAGCATAGGCAGTAATCAGAGCGGTAACATCAGTGTGTGATGGTGTGGCAGCGTCATTGGGAATGGCATAGTTTAGAAACGGGTTGGTGCTGTGGCGCTCAAAGGTGGCAAGGAACGGACCAATCTGCTCTGTCTCTCGATGCTGGCTCGCTGCAAAGCGCAGGTATGACTGAATTGAAGTGTCCATAATCGCATTACCTGCTGTTGATGAGATATCCTAGCTTGTCTGCTACTCTGATAGCCTAAGCGCATGAGCGAATCAACCTTGAGAATTGCCCAACAAGCCTTTGCAGTCTTTGCTCAAGGCTGGGCAAGTGGTGACTTCCAGCCGTTTCTTGAAATGCTGGCGGATGAGTTCACTTTTTGGTATCCCTATGGCAGCTATCGCGGCAAGTTCATCGGGCAAGCAGGCAAAGCCCAAATGATTGCCAAGTGCTACGACCACACGGGAGCAGGAGACCGCCTCATGTTCAGCCCGCCTCATCACATCACGAGCAGCGATACAACTGTGATGTTTGAATTGGTAATGTTCTAGACCTGTGTATTTTGTAGGAGAATAGAGCAGTCTTTAACTGCTTTGGTTCACATCATGGTACTTGAACCGATTTGTTGCCCAAATTGTAACAGCCCGAACGTCGTAAAAAATGGCAAAAGTGATGAAGGAAAACAGCGCTACCGGTGCCGTAATACGGAATGTTCGCGTCGTTCCTTCATCAGAGATTATAGTTACCGAGGCTATTTACCCGAAGTGAAACAGCAGATTAGCGACATGGCAGTCAATGGCAGCGGGATTCGAGATACTGCTCGTGTGCTGGGCATTAGCCCGACGACAGTGATTGAAGAATTAAAAAAAAGACCGACATCTTAAACAAGTGAATCAACCTCTTTTAGAACAGATAGAGACCAGCACAGAGCCAGTGATGGTGGTGAGGGTCGAAGAGGCTGAAATGGATGAGATGTGGAGCTTTGTGAAGTCTAAGAAACAGCAACGATGGCTCTGGTCTGCCATCGACCACCGGACGGGTCAGATGCTGGCTTACGTCGTGGCACCCCATCAAGATGCAGCGTTGGTCGAACTCAAACAGTTGTTAGCTCCATTTGGCTTAAGGCACTTTTACACAGATGGTTGGGGAGCCTATCTCCGGTTGTTAGATGAGAAGCAGCACACCGTGGGCAAAGAAAACACCCAACAGATT
>CADCTM010000322.1 GCA_902805485.1 uncultured Coleofasciculus sp.
TAGATGTCAACGGCATCAACAAGATGGCGGGAGAATGGTATCACATCCTCTATAACAATGTGCATGGGATTCCTACCTGTGCGTTGCGTCTGACAAACACATATGGCCCCAGGATGCGGGTAAAAGATGCCAGACAGACGTTTTTAGGTATCTGGCTAAAAATTCTCCTGACAGGCAAACCTTTTGAAGTGTGGGATGGGGGACAACTGCGCGACTTTACCTATGTGGATGATGCGGTGTAGGCGATGTTGTTAGCGGCGGCATCCCCAGAGGCAGATGGGCAGGTTTTTAACTTGGGGGGCGAATGTGCCATTGGTTTGAAAGACTTAGCCCAAATGCTGGTTAAAGTTAACGGGGGCGGAGAATATAGTGTTCGTAGTTTCCCAAGCGATCGCAAATCCATCGACATTGGTGACTACTATGCAGATTTTAGCCTGATCCGTTCGACCCTGGGCTGGGAACCGCAAGTCCCACTTCAGGAAGGACTAGCCCGAAGCGTTGCGTATTATCGAGAAAATCTAGAACATTACCTGTGAGGAGAAAGATCATTGCCCACTTCATCTTTTTTACTACCTGCTGACCCAAAAGCGAACTATTTGGCTCATAAAGAGGAAATTGACCAAGCAATTAGGCGTGTTTTGGACAGTGGTTGGTATATCCTCGGTCAAGAAGTTGCAGTGTTTGAACAAGAATTTGCCCAGTATTTGGGGGTAAGTCAGGCGGTGGGAGTTGGTAGCGGTACTGATGCCTTAGAAATCGCCCTACGGGCTTGCGGCGTGGGCGTTGGCGATGCTGTGATTACGGTATCTCATACGGTTGTGGCGACAGTGGCGGCAATTGAACTTGTCGGGGCGATGCCGGTACTGGTGGATATCGATCCGACAACATTTACTTTAGACCCGGATCGTCTAGAAGATACGATTGCACAACATCAAGGTAGCCGAATCAAAGCAATTATTCCCGTCCACTTATACGGGCATCCTGCTGCAATGCCTACGATTATGGAGATTGCGCGGCGTCATGATTTATATGTTATTGAAGACTGCGCTCAATCTCATGGGGCGGCAATTAAAGGACGCAAGACGGGCGCTTGGGGAGATTTAGCGGCGTTTAGCTTCTACCCAACTAAGAATTTGGGTGCATTGGGGGATGGGGGCGCTGTGGTGACGGATAATGCAGAATTAGCCCAAAAACTGCGTTTGTTGCGGGAATATGGCTGGCAGCGCCGCTATATTAGCGAGATGCCTGGGATGAATACGCGGTTAGATGAAATTCAGGCGGCGGTTTTGCGGGTGAAACTGCAATATTTGGATAAGGAAAATGCCCAGCGTCGGGAGTTGGCAAAAGTTTACAACTCGCGCCTTTCGGCTACGCCTTTGGTTTTGCCTGAAGTCGGTCAGGATGTCGAGTCAGTCTACCATCAGTATGTGGTGAAGAGTGCAGAACGCGATGCTCTAAAGGACTTCCTCAAAGATAATTCTGTGGGTACATTAATTCACTATCCAGTCCCCGTCCACCGCCAACCAGCTTATCAAAATCGAGTTGCGATCGGCCGGGGTGGTTTACAAGAAACCGAAAATGTGGTTAAGGAGATTTTAAGCTTACCAATGTACCCGCAAATGAGAAGCGATCAAGCGCAGGCTGTTGCTGATTTGATTACGAGTTGGTACAAGCAGAAATGCGATTAGCGGCAGAGAAACAACCCGGCTGAAATTAAAGCTATCCCTAGCCACCGTATGGGCGGAACCGGTTCGGAAAAGATCCAGGAGGAAGCGATAATTAGTAGAACAAAGGCAAGACTTTCTGCGACGGGATAAGCCACTCCCAAATCAAAGCGACGCAGCACCCAAAACCAGCTAATCACGCCAGTAACAGCGGCTACTCCATACGCCCAAAAGTAGCCGTTACTAACAACTAAATAGATGCCAACCAGAGGTTCTAGGATAAACCTTTGCAGATCCAAATTATTAATCCATTGTTTCAATGCCAGTTGGGCAAAAACGCCCATAGCTGTCGAGAAAATGAGAACCAGCCAGTCGATGAGGGTGTTTTTCACAACAATTCTACGCACAAGAACTTTGATATCCTAGGGCAAAATCTCGTTACTTGGTTATGCCTTTCTCGCCCTTGCAAAAACAGAGGAACCAAAGGGCAAAGACATATGTTGCGTCAGTTGAATTTCCTTTAGAATCAAACTCGTCAGTGCTTGGTTCACAAAGCCAGGTAGGGGTTTTAAGTCAGAGCGTGGTGTTTGTTTATTCGCCAACGCTAATGATAAAGGTCTCCACAAGGCGACAACGGGGAATAAGGTAGTATTCCAGTAAGTCAGGCTTTCTACAACAAACCCCGCACGGGTGAGAAGCTTGCTAAGTTTGGCTTTTGTATATCGGCGTTCCTCATGTCCAGCTAAACTATGTTCGCCTTTTAAAAAGTTAAATGCGGCTAAATTAATTAGTACAGTCCCTCCCGTTTTGAGAACGCGATAAAATTCAACAAAGGCTTGAGCGTCGTCAACCCCTTCGCTACAAACCACATCCAGGGACATCACTAAATCAAAACATTCGTTAGGGAAGGGTAAATTTTCCACCGACGCCTGTTTTACAGTTCCGATCTGACGCTGCTGCGTAAACTCTACCGCTGAGGCACTAAAATCAATTCCAGTAAGTTGAACTTGGGGTAAAACATTGTGGAGTTTTGCCATCATGCCACCGGTCCCACAGCCAGCATCTAATACCTTCAGTTGGTGGGAATTTGTCAGGACTTTTAGGGCATTTTGGACAATAAGCTGGTGCATTCCAGTATACCACCAGTAGGTATCTTCGACTGAGCGCATTGTGTCGTATTCATAAAGCTCCATAGATTAAACGCTTACTCGACTTGACAACGATCTTTAATTGAACAATAATCTCACAAGTTACTGGCAATAATAACAGGGTCGCTACCGCTAAACTACGTTTTTTTGAGGGACAACTGCCCGGGTTATGAGGTGTTTGTCAGCTTGAAACATACATCCTAGTTTTAAAGTTTTCCTTAATTTTAGAGATGTTAAGCCTACTTATAAGCCGTTAAAGATTTTTTGGGAGTTTTCAGGACAGGAAAACAAGCTTTTCTCTGGATAGGAGAG
>CADCTM010000323.1 GCA_902805485.1 uncultured Coleofasciculus sp.
ACACCCTAAAAGTTAGTTAGAAGGAGCGATTGGCTCAATTGTCTGAGTTAGCATGGCGGTAATCGGTTCAGGGGCGATCGCATTTAAGTCAATCGACTGCAATAAATTACTCCATTCTGCTTTCAGTTTTGCATCTTCTGGATTCTGGCGGCGCAATTGAGCCAAAGTTGCGATCGCTTCGTGCCAAAGGTCGGCTTTTTGATACAAAGCAAATTTTTCTGTTTGTGTTGCTTGCTCTAACTGAGGCAGCAGCGAGGGGTTAAGTGCTACTCGTTCTACCAAACCTGCAACAACAACAGATGCTTCTGAATTGCAATTAACTGAGAAATACCAATGATATCGTTTGCCAACTTCCAGGGCGGGCGCTGTGGACGGTAGCTCCAACCCCACCACTCCCGGCGCGGTTTGGGAAGCTTCTAGTTTTGCCTGGTAGAGGTCTTTGCCTGCTTCATCTCGCAAGGAAAACTCAACGGGATGGGCAGGGGTGAAGGTATAAGGAACATAAAACCAAAAACTAGGGCGCTCTGCGGCAGTTTTACTTAAAACGACTTTAGAATTAGCGCCTTGACCATTAGAGGCAGTTTTCTGAACTAGCGGTACTAAGGCAGTCAGAGGATTTTTGACTTGAGGACAAGGACTACGAGTTGCAGCGCCTTCTCGTTGAGTAGGGGCACCGCCCTCGGGTGGAGGCGGGGGCGGTGGCGTTTGCGCGAGGAGTGTGGCTTGTTGGGTGACAACTGCCAAGGCGATGAGAAGGATTTTGGGGAACTTGAAATAAGCCATGATTAGAGCGCCAATATAGATTGTCGTTGGGTTGGGATGCCAGAGACGACAACGCTGACACTAGTACACAATAAAGCCAGTGCTGCCGGGACGAGGGGTATCCAACATCCTTGGAGGAAAAGAGCAAAACAAAGTCCGTATATAACAACAAGGGCAACGATGAGCATTCCCAAGCATATCGATAATTGAAAGCGGCAAGCTAGCATTGCACCGGTTAGTGACCAACCCAAAATCCAGACAGCCTCACCCCACTGGGGTAAGTCCCATAATAGCGATCGCTCGTCGAGAACGGCACTTAAAATTTGACTAACCATCTGTGATTGAACCACAACCCCTGGAATTTTTTGGCTAAATTCTTTAGAAGTACTATAGGGTGTTAAAAAATAATCCTTGCCACTGGGTGCAGTAACGCCGATTAAAATCACCTTATCTTTCACGGCATTCGGATTAAGTTGACCGTTCAAAACTTGGCTTAAAGTAACCTGCGGCGCAAAACTTTGAGGTGAGCGGTAATAACGATAATTTAGCAAGATTTGGTGTCCCCAATCATCAATATTTTGGTAACTACCTGTCCAAGATTTAAAACGTTTAAAAACGGTTTTTCCTAACTGCAAGTAGCCCTCACGGGTATAGGTGGGAAAAATCTTTTCTGCTGCCAAATAGCGAAATGCTAGCTGACTGCTGAGGCTGTAGACCGCGCGACAAGGGGAGGCAGGATTGGGGGTAAATGCGAATAAATGACGACGCAGAACGCCATCGGGGTCGGTAACAACATCACTAAAACCTAAGTGTTCGACGGGGACTTCTGGTGGCGGGGGCACGCCTTGGTCGTTGATTTCTGTACTAGGTTTACACACAGCAATTAAAGTAGAACTTGTTTTTAGACGTTTCACCAAATCTGGATAGTCGGCGGCGACAGGGAAATCGCGATAGATATCTAAACCAATTACTCGCGGTTGATAAGATTCTAGTTTTTCTAATAATCTAGCCAGAGAACGGTCGGAAACTGACCCGCGTCTTGGCTCGTTTTTTTGGGCTTGAATATCGGCTTCGGTAACAGTTACAACTAAAAGCCGCGAGTCTGGTACTTCTGCTGGTCTTTTTTGAATTAAATGGTCATATGCCTGCAATTCCAGTGGTTGCAGAATTCCCATCTGCCTGATTCCCAATAATAGGGTGGTGACTACCAAACTGATGAGAAATAACTTAAAAAAACTCCGTTTTCTTAAGTTGCGCTTAGATAAATCATGTCGCCCAGGCTCCTCAATTTTCCTAGGAGTACATGGAATTTCTCCAAGATTTCCAGGGGATAGTTCTTGCCAAGTTGGGGGCATAATTGCCAGATTTTGGAAAATCATCGGTAGCCAAGTTGCACAAGGAAATTGGTCTTCCCAACCTTGCAAGCGTTCTCTGGCTTGCCGCACGGATAGATAAAAGGATTCACCGTGAGCAAAGCTTTCTAAGAAGTATTTTAAAAAGGCTTGGGCAACTTGGTCTGGCACAGGTTCCCGCATGATGATGATTTGCGGAATTTGTAAATCAGCTAGATTTTGGGCTAATCCTAAGCCATCGCAGGAGTTAAAAATTGCGATTTTTAAGCCTCGCTCTACGGCTTTTTTTAAGGCGTATCTTAATTGTTCGATTGTTAAACTATCGGTTTTGTTGATATAAATTTTACCTGTTTCACAATTCGGCTGACTGGAACTATGTCCGGCAAAAAAGAGAATATCCCAGCCTTGTTTCCAAATAGTTTCTGTAAGTTCCTGGCGCTGCGGTTCTACAAGAAAGTTGATTTGGGCGTTGGGTAATTGTTCGAGTAAAAGGCGATCGCTTTGGGTATTGATCCCGGTACTATTACCAAGAATGGCAAGAATTCTCACCTTGGGATGCGGCGGGGTTAGTTGCTCTATATGGTCATAAACTGGGGCACTTAAGGCAATTTCGGATTGGGGATAGCGATCGCATATTTCCCACAAATGCCAGGGTAAGCGTCGTAATAAGATATTCTCTGTTTGAATAATGATACGGATTTCATCAGATGGCATTAATCGCTCTAGGAGTTTGTCTCGAATTGGACGAAATGACTCTGAGGAAAGCCAATGATTTAAACTATTTCTTAAGACTTGAGCGCAGTGATCGCAAGTTTCTAGTTTAGAAACATTGGTAATTTGTGCCATTGAAGCTTCTAAACGCAATCGCAATCCTAAGTGACGATAACTCGTCGCCCAACTTTGATAATACTGGGGAATGTCTGAGGTAGATGGCAGCTTGCCTGTAACTTCGACAGTGGGGCGCTTTCCTTCTTCCCCAATTTGCAATGTGACAGGAAACCCTTGCTC
>CADCTM010000324.1:0-2816 GCA_902805485.1 uncultured Coleofasciculus sp.
TGTAATGTAATACCATTATCCAGCGGGTTTCTCATACCCATACACAAAAAGTGAAGAGTGAACATTGAAAATTTTAATTCTCTTCACTGTTCACTCTTATTTTGGATTAGATTAAGTTGAAAACCACCGTAAGGAGGAAAGAAACTGGATGATTTTAGTAACGCTTACTTAATCAGTTCGTTTTCTAATCTCATCTTTTACAGCTTTGCAGTTCCGACCTTTGTTTTCATCGTTTGAATCAATTTTATTTTGAAGTCGGCACTGCTCAAAGGAAATTTGTGCCACACTTTCTTTAGGAAGTTGTGCCTGTTTTTCTAAGGCTTTCTTGAAAAATTCTAGAGCTTCTGGTTTCTTATCTTGAGAGCGTAAAATTTGTGCTTTAAGATATAAAACTTCTGGGTTGTTGGGTGTTAAAGCCAAAGCCCGCTCAACATATTCCATCGCCTTAGGATACTGCTTCAAATCTCGATAACCAACAGCAATACCACGAGAAACCAAATAAGAAGGAGAGCCAAATTTCTCTAATTTAGCAATTGCCTGGGCTGGGTCAGAAAATGGCAAATTAACGGCAAGTATTAAATCCATATAACCTGCCATCAAGTTGAGTTCTGGGTCATTAGGATCGATTTTTTTCGCCTCATCCAGATACTGAAAAACCTTTTGCAATTTGCTTAAAGCACCAATGGGTGTCCCTTGCTTTTTGACTTCATAAGCTCCCTCCAAAAAATGACCTGCCGCTGTATAGAGATTACCTCGCAACGGGTCAGTAGCCATCAATTGCTGGGCAGTTTCTCTCGTTTTAGAAGCATAACGATTAAGCCCATCTAAATCGCCATTTGTGAACGCAAGAGCCGCTTGCATAGCATAAGCTAGAGGTTCCTTCGATTCAGTTGCTTCGGCTTTAGTTAAGTAAGCTTTAGCGCCTTTGTAGTCCCCTTCTTTAAAGATAGAATTAAAAGCGGCTTCGGTATTGTTGCCAAGGGCACGAGGACTACTACTGCGAAAGGGATCGCCCGCCCAAGTAGGCGTCGCCCACGCCCCAAGCACCACAAATGCCGCACTAGCAAGGGCTTTCACTGTCTGTTTTGGTGCAGGAAACCAAGTCTTCATAGTCATCCTCACAAAAAATGATCATTGATTAAAGTTTGACGTAGCTATTGATTTGAGGTTCCAGTTAAATAATAGTTTGGAGAATCAATGTTAAGTTTGTCAAAATTGAGAGGAACTCATTAATCTGGTTATAACGCCCTCGCACGCCCTTTTTTCGTACCAATCTTAATGCTGTATATCAAAAACCTGACTTATCATCCTCCTGCTACCCCAATCGCGATCTTAAAAGCTCTGAACCTGGAACTCGCACCGCAACAACTGGGACTCGTAATTGGACCGAGTGGTTCTGGCAAAAGTACTTTATTAGAAATTATGTCCGGGTTGGCAGAGCAAACCGCAGGTAGTCTCTTCTGGCGAGATCAAGAACTGACTCCCGATCACCTACAACAACTGGGGGGGTTGGTGTTTCAGTTTCCAGAGCGACATTTCTGTGGTAGTACAATTCTAGAAGAATTGCGGCTGGGACATCCAGAGTTGGGTTCTGAGAAAGTTTTTGAAGCGTTAGGGGAAGTGGGACTTGCCGACTTATCTTTACAAGCAGCGCCTCATGCCTTGAGTGGGGGACAGCAGCGACGCCTTGCCCTCGCCGTGCAGCTAATTCGGCAGCCGAATATTCTGATGTTAGATGAACCGACAGCGGGCTTAGACTGGTCAATGCGGCGTCAATTGGTCAATCTTCTCGGCAAACTCAAAAATCACTGGACGCTGCTTGTCGTGACTCACGATGCAGGCGATTTGTTGGCAATTGCTGACCGTTGCTGGACGCTTAATCATGGGGTAATGGAAGCTGTTGCTCCAGCCACATTAGCCGCAAAAAGTGCTGAACCACAACTAATAATTCCTAAATGAGCGAACTTGAAACCTTAATGCTGCCTGAGATGATTGATATCTGGCAGCAGACCTTAAATTGGCAACCGACTGTCGAACAACAGCAGTTATTCCAACAGCTTTATGAAGGAATTCTCGAAGGTAATCGGCAGATGAATTTGACCAGAATTACCGAACCGGTGGATTTCTGGGAAAAGCATTTGTGGGATTCGTTGCGGGGCATTTGGAGTCCAACGTTAGGTAATAATAACGGTGATTCTACTTCCCCCAAGCTAATTGATATTGGCACGGGCGCAGGCTTTCCCGGATTACCGATCGCGATCGCCTTTCCTCAGTACTCTGTCACCTTACTCGATTCTACCCGTAAGAAAATCAGCTTTCTCGAAACGTTGCTCGCTCAACTTGGCATCGAAAATGCAACCGCGTTAATCGGCAGAGGAGAAGCGATCGCACTTTTACCAGCACACCGACAAGCTTACGACATCGCCGTCCTCAGAGCCGTTGCCCCCGCACCCGTTTGTGCTAGCTATGCTTTACCTCTGCTTAAAACCGGCGGTATCGCAATTCTTTACCGAGGACATTGGACAGAAGAAGAAGCGGAAGATCTTCAAGTCGTTGTTGAACAATTAGGCGGTGTGATCGAGTCAATTGAGAGCTTCACAACTCCACTCAGTAACAGCGTTCGTCATTGTTTATACTTACGCTCTTGTTTAATGCCAAAAGAAGTACCCATAAGAAAGAAAGATGGCAAAAGAAAATAGCTTGTCTTCGGGTTCGCGCCGCTGAATTTTTCCTCTGGATGAAAAAACCTTCTTCTTCTGTGAAGGGGTTGAGACATTCCCACCAAAGAATGACTCGGAATTTTACAATGTCTCTCT
>CADCTM010000324.1:2826-11140 GCA_902805485.1 uncultured Coleofasciculus sp.
TCAGTTAACAAAGAAAGGTTAAGGAAAAACGACTATGAACGATAATAATCAGCCAATTGATTTAAGTATTAAAAAGCCTGAGGTTAGGAAGCCTGAGGTAATTATTGAATCCGTTCCGGCACCCCTAGCCAAGCATGAAGAAGGTGGAGAAATCGTTCAAGAAAACCACGATGAGCATGGTTCTCACCCAGTGGCAACAGCGATTGGTGCTGCGGGTGGTGGTGTAGCCGGAGCGACGATCGGAAAAATGGTCGGTGGTAGACTGGGAGCGGCAATTGGTGCTGTTGCTGGTGCTGTTGCTGGCGGTATTACAGGTAACGCTGCCGGTGAAAGCCTTGACCATACCGTTGAAGAGGTCGTAGGAGCTGTTAAAGACGTCGTTGACGAAGTTAAGCCTTCGGTTATTGGCGCTGTTGATGCCGTCAAAGATACAGTGGATGAAGTCAAGCCTTCGATTATTGGCACAGTCGATGCCGTGAAAGAAACGGTGGAAGAAGCCAAGCCTTCGGTTCGGGGTGTTGTGGATTCGGTAAAAGATACAATCGATGAAACCAAGCCTTCTGTTAGAGAAGCTATAGACTCTCTGAAACAGACTGTTGATGAAACTCGCCCTTCAATTGTTGGGACAGCAGACGCCGTAAAAGATGCCGCACACCAAGTCAAACCTTCGGTAGTTGATGCGGTTAAGAGTGCTTCCCAAGATGCCAAGCAGACTGCTAAAGGTGTGGCTAACTCGGTACAAAGTGCAGCAGCAGAAGCTAAACCTGCAGTTGTCGATGCGGCGAAAAGTGCGGCTCAAGATGCCAAGCAGACTGCAAAAACTGTAAGCAATGAAGTTAAAGATACCGCACAACAAGTTAAGCCTTCTGTTGTCGATGCGGCAAAAAGTGCTTCTCAAGATGCCAAGCAGACTGCAAAAACTGTAAGCAATGAAGTTAAAGATACCGCACACCAAGTTAAGCCTTCTGTTGTCGATGCGGCAAAAAGTGCTTCTCAAGATGCCAAGTTCTCGGCAAAAAGTGCGGCTAACTCAGTTAAGGATGCAGCACAGGAAGCCAAGCACAAGCAAGAAATGGCAGAGCCAACTCCCATTGGACATCCGATTGCTCCTCCGACACCGCCAGCACCAAGAGCAATGGATAAAGACCGGATTGTTATCGAGCCAAATCTTTACACCGAGCCGACTAGCTCAGTTAATCCTCGTAAGATTGACACTACTGAGGAAGCGCTCAAGAAAATTCGTCGGGATGCGTTAAATCTTGATGAGCCAAATCTGTAGATAACACTTCTTTAGGGTAGTACATCTGTGCTACCCTACTTACAAAAATTCAGTGAAACAATATTAAACTAAAAGACCTATTGTTCTGATAAACGCTTAACTTCTTGACCACCAAACAATCGATGGGACTCTTCTAAAAAAGCTGGAATTTTGTCAGCGTGGGGACTTTCTTGTAAACATTGCTGTAAATCGAGTTCCTTCAGGCGATCGGCTTTGTTCCCCGGAAACCAATGACTGGCATTACCTAACAAGTTATAGCGCATTTTGCAGTAGTCCATTAAGTCGTAAGCCAGGGCGAGATTCCTCAACCACAAAATTATGAGGATATTAATGCCTCCTGGTGTTTCTTCCGGTTTTGGTAAGCCGACGTGCCAAGTTTTTACCCAATGTTCGCCCAAAATTGCGATCGCTTCTTCTTCCAAACGCACCAAAATTGGCGGTAAAATCTCATCAGCTCGATCTAACAATTCCACTGCCTTCAAATGTTCATCAAAATCCGACGCTTTTGATGCCCCTAAACTCAACGTATGCACTTGAGGATAGGACAAACAAAACAAATCGTTAAACACCATCGGACTCAGCGGCGCACAAAGTTCTACCAGCTTCTGAGGCGGTGAATACAGCATTCCCCCTTTATCAGACGGACTAATAATAAACACCCCCATATCGTGGCGATTCGCCGCCTCAATTGCCGCCCAATTAAACTGGTTTATATAATACCAATGCAGGTTAAGGTAATCGAACTGATTAGTGTTAATTGTCTCAACAATTACATCCGTCGGACCATGGGTAGAAAAGCCAATAAACCGCACCTTCCCTTGTGCTTGCAGCTTACGCGCCACATCCATGCAGCCACCAGGGCGAATACTATCATGCAGTAACTGGGGCGTATTAATCCCGTGTAATGACAGCAAGTCAACATAATCTAGCTTTAAATAATCTAGAGATTTGTCAAACTCCTGGCGGAATTCTTGAGGATTTGATTTCGGACTAATTTTAGTTTGAACAATCAGTTTTTCACGCTCAAAAGTTGGTAAAATTCGTCCCAACTGCATCTCCGATGTTCCATAGCCGCGTGCCGTTTCAATATGATTAATTCCCACTTCAATTGAATGGCGAATCGTTGCTTCTAGATTCTGTTGATTGTCTGCGGGAATTTGCTCTGGCGGAACATCTTGCCACTTAAATTGGTATCTCATGCCGCCGCAAGAAAACACCGGCATTTGCAATTCTGTACGCCCAAATCTTCGGTATTGCATTGTCTGCCTTATCGCGACTACTTAATTTATGCTATACCTTGATTAAAGGCAGTGTTACCATAAATTTCGTCCCGACTCCGACGTGACTTTGCACTGAAATCTGACCTTCATGCGCCTCCACGCACTTTTTAACAATTGCCAACCCCAATCCATTGCCGGGAATTCTGTCAACATTGCTAGCGCGATGAAACGGTTGAAATAGTCGTTTTTGCTCTTCTGGGGGAATACCAATGCCTTGATCTTGAATTTGGAAGAGGACGCTATCCTCTTGGGCAATTAGCTCAAATTGCACTGTACCGCCTTCTGGCGAGTATTTAATCGCGTTGGTGAGTAAATTGCCCAAAATATGCCGCAGCAGGCTTTCATCCCATAGTGCTTCGCCTAACTCCCCGTGACGGGTAAAAATGAGGTGATGCTTCTCTTTTGTACTCAGTTGTAGTTCTGCAATTAGTTTGCCGCAGAATGCTTCTAAAGCGAGTGGTGCAGGTTGATAGCGGAGTTTGCCAGCATCGGCTTTGCCAATTAATAAGACCTCATTTAATAGTTGATCCAGGCTTTTAATCGCCGATCTCATCAACTGAAAATGAGTAGTTTTTGTCTCCTTTGTTAGTTGTTCATCATGGCTTTGGAGAAATCCTGTCGATAAAAGAATCGTTGTTAGAGGATTGCGGAAATCATGAGAAAGCATTGACACAAATTCTGATTTTAGCTGATTAATTTCTTTGGCTTTTACCAGTTCTGCCGTTCGTTCCTGAACCCGAATTTCTAATGTTTCATTCACAACTCGTAAGGCTTCTAACGCCTGTTTCCGCTCGATTGCATAGCGGAGGGAACGCCCTAGGACTTCTCCATTAACGTGCCGTTTGACGAGATAATCTTGCGCTCCTTGCCGTACTGCTTCCATTGCCAGTTCTTCATCGTTCAGATTTGTTAGCACAACAATTGGTAAGCTCGGAGCCTTTTCAATTAAGGGAGCAAGAGAGGCTAATCCCACGCTGTCGGGTAGGGTTAAATCCAACAAAATTACATCAAAATCATCATGATTGAGTTGGTTAATTGCTTCCCTTAATCGCTTGACATGAACCAAACTAAACTGTTTGAACCGAGATTCTTTCAGCACTTCCTGTAACAATCTGGCTTCTGCCAAACTGTCCTCAATTAACAAGATTTTGACTGAACTTGCAGCCATAGTCTTCTCGTCTCACTCCCTGTGCTACTCGACTCACCCAACTTCTTAATCCAACGGTAAGGTGACAGTTTCCAACCAAAATTCCTCTATCCCTTTGACTATTTTGAATAGCTCACTCAGGTTGCGGGATTTGGTTATATAACAATTGACGTGTAATTCGTAGCTTTGGGCAATATCCTCCTCATTTCTGGATGTTGTTAGTACCACTACCGGAATGCGTTTGAGCTGAGGATCGGCTTTGATTTCCGCTAGAACCTCTCGACCATCTTTTCGGGGCAAGTTTAAATCTAGCAAAATTAAATCTGGGCGTAATGCCTCAGCATATTCCCCTTCTCGGCGTAAATAAGCCATTGCATCTACGCCATTTCTTACCGTCACTACCTGATGTGACACTGAGCTATTTTTTAACGCTTCTTGGATTAAGCGAACATCGGCTTTATTGTCCTCAACCAAAAAGATTATTTTTTGTCTTTCGCCCGTTTCTACGCTCACGCTCGCGTCCTCCAAGGGGAATCGTCATGTAGAATGTTGCACCTTGCCCCAGTTTTGACTCTACCCAGATTCGTCCCCGGTGACACTCGACAATTTTCTTACAAATCGCCAAACCCATACCAGTGCCGGGGTATTCATCGCGGGTGTGCAGGCGCTGAAAAATAACGAAAATGCGATCGCCAAATTGCGGTTCAATCCCAATCCCATTATCCCGTACCGACAAGAGCCAGCCATCTTCCTGCCGAGACGCGCCCACATGAATTTCTGGCGCCTTTTCACTCCGGAATTTGATGGCGTTGCCAATCAGATTCAGAAACAATTGCATTAGCTGCGTATTATCCGCCAAAACCGTCGGTAATGGGTCATGGGTAATAACCGCACCACTTTCAGAGATGCGTGTCCGCAAATTCGCTAAGGCTTGATTTAAGGGCTTTTCCACCTCAGTCAGTTCAAACTCAATGCCTTGCATATCCACCCGTGAATAAGCCAGCACGTCATCTATTAATGTTTGCATCAAGCTAACTCCCTCAACGGCGAAGGTAATAAACTCATTCGCATCTTCGTCAAGTTGGTTTTGATAGCGCATCTCTAACAACTGTACATAGTTCGCGACTTGATTCAGCGGTTCTTGTAAGTCATGAGACGCCACATAAGCAAACTTTTTAAGTTCAGCATTGGAACGTTCTAAATCGTGAGCTAACTGAGCAAGTTCATCAGCTTGACGCAGTACAATATTAATAATTGCCTTCCTTAATTCCAGTGCCGCTTTAACTTCAACAGTTTTCCAAGGTAAGGATTTTAAGCGAACGGTTTCTTTCCACAATTCAAATGATTTTCGCGGAGACAACCGTAATCCTGCTTCTGTCTGATTGGCTTCAAATGCCTGATTAGGATTGCCGCCCCAATTAACAGTTTGAATTACTTCCGGTCGGAACCACAAAACATAGTTTTTCTTGGAAATCGGAATGGCAAGTAAGCCACTTGCGACGTTTTTAAACCGTTCCGCATCCCCATAAATCAGAGCTAAAGAGTCAGTATAAAATACCTCCTCTGAAACATTATTCTGTAGCCATTGCAGCAAGAAATTGATATCTTCTTGTTTGGGAGTTTCACCGACTACTGTGCAATGGTTCCCAAAACAAACAGCAGCACCTTGAGCGCTTGTTAGATCCAGTAGATTCGGTTTGTGTTTAACTAATCCTTCAATAAAGTTATCCGCTTGAGACATATATTCAATCAACATCGATTGAACATAGGTTAATTTCATGCGATAGTCATAGTCTGCTGTCTCTTCTCTGGTTGAAAGTTCAGAAAAGATAACTCGCCCCAAAAATTCACAGGCTTTTCTCAGTTCATAGGAAACATACTTTGGTGTCTGATGATGACAAGCGATCAATCCCCAAAGTTTTTGATCTTTAATTAAAGATATTGTTAAAGAAGCCCCTACCCCCATATTATGCAAGTACTCGATATGACACGGTGAGGCGCTTCTGAGAATTGAGAAGGTTAAATCTAGGGGATTTTGGCTAACTGGATTAATCGCTGGGAAAAGTTGAATGGGTTGGGATTTTGCGTCTGGAATTAATCTGATCCAATTGGAACTAAATAATTTTCTGGCGACTTTAGGGATATCTGATTCTGGATAGTGAAGACCTAAGTAAGATTCCAAATTTTCGTTTTTTTCTTCAGCGATAACCGCTCCATGTCCATCCTCATCAAATTTATAGAGCATCACCCGATCAAAACCAGTGACTTTTCTGACTTCATTAACAATAATTTGACAAAATTCCTTGAGATTCGAGGTAGTTTCAAGTTGGTTAATTGAGGCTCTAGCGAGATGATAAAAGCTTAAAAATGGAATATTTTCCTGTGAAATCGCTGGCTCTAATTCCAGAATCAAAAATCCATCGGGATTGCGGTGAAAAATCCCATCAAATACGATGAACTCATCGCCTTTTTTTCTCGCCCAAAGTTTGGTAGGGTTGAGGAAGTCTTGATTTTCCTCAGCTACTGCGGCTTTAAGTTTCTCGACTTGGAAGGAATCAAGGATGTCTTCCAGGGTTTTTTGCACCATGTTTTCTGGAGTAATTCCGAAAACAGTGGATGTATTTTTGCTAACTTGTAATATTTTTAACTCTGGCTCTTCCAGGACAAAAATTACCCCATGCGGTTGAATTTGTCCAGAAAGATGAATCGTTTGCTGTTCTAAGTCAGCGAAATTAATATTTTGTACTTGTAAATCGATATCCATATAATTCCTCTCCATTATGTGAGGCAACAAAAATTAGAAAGCTGATAGAGTTTAATACCCTATCTTTGCTGCCAGGACTACTATGCAATTTTACTAGCCGTCTAAACTTGGCTTGCTGATACTCAAATAGATGTTGGTCTTACGATGACTTTTCTGCCTTGACCGTGATGGGGAAATTTAGTTTTTGACTGCTAAATATTGCTGATTTAAGTTACTTTTTGCCTGGTCTCCTTGACCTGCTTGTGTTCATCAGCATAGCACAGGAATATGAATACTATTTTTCTATTAAATGTTAAAATCTGACTAGTTTTTGTAACAATTTATATGTAATATTTAATGCTTTAAAATATATTTAAATTTTTGTAAAAGTTATTGCACAGCAATTCTATTTCAGATAATTTATTAGGTTTTTCTTAAGATTTTTGGACTAAGTGATTCCAAATAAGTAGGGTGCGTTACAGGATGCTAACGCACCGAATCCCAGTAGCTCAGGTCTTTAAGGCAAGAACCTAACACACTCGACAGCCTGCGGTTTAGATTTCTCGCACTGACGGTTGACCATCTTTGACTTCGCCGACCAAAATTACATCCGCAACACCGACAAATAAGCCATTCTCCAAAACTCCGGGAATATTATTCAGCGTCTTTTCTAATTCAGCGGGGTTATCAATCGAGTCAAATTTCACATCAATTACCATGTTGCCTTGATCCGTAATAACGGGACCGGCTTTTCTGATGCCCATTCGGAGTTCGGGTTTGCCGCCTAATTTTTCGATGGCACGCATCACTGGTGCGATCGCCATTGGGATTACTTCTACGGGTAGTAGAAACGTCGAACCCAAGCGGTCAACTAATTTATTACCATCAACGACAACCACAAATTGCTCTGCCAGGGCATCAACAATTTTTTCGCGAGTATGGGCAGCACCGCCACCCTTAATTAAATTCTTCTGTGGATCGACTTCATCCGCGCCGTCAATGGCAATATCAATATGGTCAACGGCATCCAGGGTTGTTAAAGGAATGCCATACTGTTTTGCCAAAACTTCGGCTTGAAAGGAGGTGGGGATGCCTTTAATATCGGTTAACTCGCCGGATTGAATGCGCTTTCCCAAATACTCGATCGCATAAGCGGTGGTTGAACCCGTGCCTAGCCCAACAATCGTACCGGATTTTACAAGTGCGGCAGCGGCTTTGCCAACTTCTTGCTTCATCACCTTAACCGGGTCTATTTCTGCACTCATGAAAACGTTCCTTTTAGTAATCTAGAAACAGTTTCCCACTTTACGCGCCGTGCCCGTACTACTACCCAAGCGTTTGTTCTAAAAGTGATTTGGGTAAGGATGAGTGAATTGAGTTTTCTTTTAACCTGTAATATACGAGTACTACGCCTCCAAGCTTCTAAAGAAACTAAGAGCCGCAGCACCCGTGACTAGGCTCAGGTTCTTTCAAACCATACCATTGCCTGCCTGTTTACAAGTTCACCAAACATGATTAGGGAGAGAATCTGAGCGATTCCAGGATTAAAACCTAGGCTATGGATTCGGCGTGGCTTGAGCCGCTAAAAGCTCCTTGAGCCGTTCCAAATCAGCCGCCCAACGCGGATCGGGTTGTATCGCTCCGGAATCTGATGATGATGATGTTGTTGTGGTTGTGCTAGCTCCGGAGCCACGCTTGGAGGACTTTTTGCTACCGCCACCGCTGCTACGGCGTACCGGGGCTGGAGCATTACTGCTAGCCGCAGGACGGGGAGCTGCTTCATCCTCTTCTTGATTTTTCGACCGTGGCAGCGCTTTTTCAATTTTCAGCTCGGTTTCTTTGAACGCTTGACCGTTGAACTTCTC
>CADCTM010000324.1:11150-12387 GCA_902805485.1 uncultured Coleofasciculus sp.
CAATGATTTCATCAGCAAGTTCATCGGTGGGCACGGTGACAAAGGCAAAGCCCCGACATTTACCGGTTTTGCGGTCTTTGATCACTTTCGTAGAAACCGCTTCGCCGAATTCTGCGAAAACAGCGTGTAGTTCATCGCGGTCTACATCTTCTTTTGGCAAATTACCTACATAAAGACGAATGGACATGAGAAATTCCTCCAGATTGGATTCAAACAAACTCGCTTACACCAGTAGCAATCCTGGCAAAGGATGCATTTGACTGACGAACGGTTCCCACGCCCAGACAATCTTCTGACGATCCTTACCAACTTCAACAGCACAGACTGATGCAGTAAAATCAAGCTCCTTTAGACCATTTATCCTAAACGGTTGCTACCCATATTTTTACCATCGGTTTGGCAATCGGCAGGATTAAAGCTAATGGTTTTCCTTTTATTCTGATTATTACAGAATGTTTACACTATTCATAAGGTATCACGGGCAATAGTCGGCAAGCTAGTATAGCAGGTAGATTTCCGTCTTTAGCTATAGCCTTTGGACAGCTTATGTAACGAAAGGATTAAGGGGATTGGAGTAGTGCAAGGTGAATGTAAAAGCGTACCTAATTTATAATAGGCGATCGCGAAGCGAGAAGAGCTGCATCAGATCGCGAAACGAAAAGTTCAAGTTAAAAGCTTAGGCAATCGCAGCTAAATCATCAGTTCCTGCTTGGTAAATGATCGCCCATGGTACTATGGCCAAAATTTAGCATAATACGAGCAAAGGATTCATTATTTGTTTGTTGCTAGAGATACCAGGTTATCAAAACAGTGATCGAGGACAACCGTGACATTTCCAATTTTCAGGGCATTGAGCGGTAAAAACAAGGTGCCCCATAATGTCTGGCACTGCGGCGCTTTAACGGGAGTTGGATAAACGACTATCCACATTATCAAAGGTACTGTGGAGACAATCCGACACATCGCAGTCAGGATCACCCGCTTTGGAACCATGTTCAGAATAGTAATATACTACCACCTCGCCCATCTTGACTTGTTTAATTAAGTGTGCATCACTGCCTCTAAGAATGCCTTGCCCATCGGTGAGGATTAGGATGTCTTTAGGATTAAAACCAAAGCCGTTACTGACTAATTGTTGTAAATAAACGTCAGCAACACTGCTATTTAATGGGGCATCTGGATGTGTATTGATGCCTACAAGTAAGGAGTTGCGAGGTGTACTTTGAGCAAGAACACG
>CADCTM010000325.1 GCA_902805485.1 uncultured Coleofasciculus sp.
GTCAGAACCAAAATCAGCGGTACGTTGCCTAGAGCATCAGCGAGGACAAATACAGCAACGAAGGTCTTGATTAGGATGGATGTGTCCACAGTTAAGAATTAAGAAGAAGCTTCTAAACCTTATCGTGAATGCTGGGAAATTTGCCTCATGCCACAGATGAATTCTGAGTTGTCAAGGGAAGACTTGTGGCAGACTGCACCAATGCCGTAAAAAATAAAGCTATGAGAAAACGCCAAATTAGTCAACTCTGTGGGTGGTCGTTAGGAATCTTCTTTCTGTGTAACATTCCGACTTATGCTCAAATATCAACGCCTTCCCAGGAAAGACAGCAACCGCAGACGCAACAACAGATATTGCAGTCACTAGTCAAGGCAAAAGTTGTTTATCTAGGAGAAACTCACGATCGCCTAGAAGACCATAAAGCCCAACTAGAAATTTTGCAAGCACTCCATCAGCAAAACCCGAAAATTGCTGTTGCAATGGAGATGTTCCAGCGACCTTATCAGGATATCCTTGACCAATACTTAGCGGGGAAAATTACAGAAGCGCAGTTGGTAGAGCAAACTGAATATGAGCAACGTTGGGGTTTTCCGTGGGAATACTATGCACCAATTCTGCGTTTTGCCAAACTCCATCAACTGTCAGTCTTAGCGCTGAATACGCCGACTGAGGTGACGCGCAAAGTTGCTCGAAATGGCTTAGAAAGCTTAACACCGGACGAGCGTAAGTATATTCCACCCCTGGCAGAAATTAGAACAGATAACGCTGATTATCGGAAAATGGCTGAAGCTAGCTATGAACAGCATAGTCATGCAGGACAAGGCAATAGTAAGAGCTTTGAGCGATTTTTTACGGCACTGGTGCTATGGGATGAAACGATGGCAGACAAGATTGCCCAATTTATTAAAGCTAACCCAGACTATCAAGTGGTAGCCTTAGCTGGAAAGTCTCATATTACTTATGGTTATGGAATACCGAGTCGTGTGGCGCGTCGCCTTAATGATAATCAATTAATCCAGCGTTCCGTCTTGTTTAGTATTCCGGACGAAGTTCCAGCAGATGGACAAAAAGCGATCGCTGATTACTTCTGGAAACCATAGTAAATTTTATGATCAATTTGTAGGGAGGCAACAATGTCAGAGTTTCTAGATTTTCTCAAACATAAATTTGCTTATGTGGCAATTGGGGAATTTAAACCCGGTAAGTTTAAAGAAGCGCAGCAGTTGTATGAAAAAGCTGTATCAACTTATACGCATGGTTTCAAGGGCGCTTATTTATTGCAAGAACCTGGAACAGATCGAGGAATTGCTATTATTTTATGGGAAAGTTTAGAAGACATGGAAGCCAATCAAAACGAGGCTTATAAAGCAATTTTAAATCAGATGTCCCATTTATTTGCTACGACACCAAATACCTCGTTTTATGAAGTTTGTAGCGAAATTGAGGGTTCTAAAGAAGAATAGACAGCATTAAGTTCGTTTCTTCTTGCCAATGAACTCAACTAACGGTTTAAACACACTGACTAATTCAGGATTACTAGCGACAAGAGTAGGAAGCGATCGCCTTCCATAATTTTGCCCTACTTTCAGCGGAAAAATCGCCTCGTCATCCAACGACACCCAAACACCGCCCGCCGCTTGTACAATTACCCAAGCGCCAGCAATATCCCAAATTTTTGGTGTCGCTTCCACACCTCCCAAAACCGCACCCGTGGCAACAGTCAAAAAGTTGTAACTGGCAACTCCTAGCATCCGAATTTTGCAGGGGAAGGGTTGCTGCATTATTGAGGTACTGCGGGAGCAAAGGTTAAAAAAGTGATTATTGCTAGGAGAATCAGTGCTGCTGTGAATTGGTTTTCCGTTGAGAAAAGCAGCAGTTTCTACACCCGTAATTCCCGACTCACCCAACCAAAAGCCATGAAAAGATTGAGCAATGGGAGGAAAATGAACGTAACCAAATACAGGAGTTCCTTTATATAGTAACCCTAAAGAAATTCCCCAAATTGGAATTCCGCGCGTGAAGTTCGTCGTGCCATCTAAGGGATCAATAATCCAGCACCATTCGGTATCCGGAAATACGTGCTGTGCTTCTTCACTTAAGATTCCGTGGGTGGGAAACTGAAATGCGATCGCTTTTGTAATTTCCTGATCCGCAAAAGCGTCCGATTTCGTAACCAGACTACCATCATCCTTATTGGACGCCTGCACCTGACCAAAATCGGCCATTAGCTGGATGCCAACTTTCTGAGTAATGTTTTGACAAAAGTCAAGTACAGACGCCCAAAATTCCATCAATCTAAATCACCTTCCATAAAAGATGCGATCGCTTCTTTGGCATTATCCCGGAATTCTTGGACATTGACTCGCCCCAGAAGCCAAACTGCCAAAACCATACCCACCGCTTGCAGTGCAAATACCAAACCATAGGCTAACACGGGCGTCGTAAACAGTTTGCGACCGAGATCCAAAACTATCCCACCTGTCACCGTCGCCGTGCCCCGTGCCATCGCCTGAGACAGTCCCCAAGCGCCGACAAACGTGCCCGCTGTCTCTGCTGCCGTTAAATCCAACATCAGGCTGAGTGCCCCCGTGGTGGCGATTCCAGCACTTAAACCAAATAATACTAACGTTGATTGAAACAACTTAGCATTGCCCGTAAAGCCCGACAAAATAATTAATAAGAAGCAAAAACCCACTGCCAAACAGCCAAATTCAGTTGTTTTGCGCTTACCAAAACGGGGAATTAAGAAAAATCCCGTCGCACTTAAACTCATCAACATCCCAATTCCCCAGTAGGTATTAAGAAGAGAAGTTTGAGGAATAGACATCTTAAAAACCTCACCACCGTAAGGTTCTAAAACCGCTTCTTGCATAAACAAGCTAATCGTCATTACCAGCAAAAAGGTAAAAAATAGCCCAGTTTGCCGACTTGCGGTTAAAATTTTTAGAGCATTACCTAGGGTAATTTTGTCTTCCCGGTTGATCAGGGATGAGCGAGAAGAATAGCGAGAATACTTCTTTTCAATTCCAAGAGTTGCTAATATTGCTAACACCAATACTAGTGCTGGGACAATAATAAACAGCCAACTAATCGATGAGCGCAACACTTCTAGAGAGGCATTAATACTTTCTAATCTCCTTAGCAAGACTTTGCTAGTAATGCCGCCGACAGCAATTCCCACAGTCATCATTGACCAAACAATACCAACCAATTGACCGCGATTGTCTTCATCAGAAACATCGACTAGTAAGGTAAAAAATGGCGTGGAACTGATGCAACTTGCTAAACCATACATTGTCATCGTTAAAGCCGCAAGCGCTGTCCAACCAATCGTTTGAGTCGTCCATCTCCAACCGCCATCTGCTTGCACAACGCTAGCTAATTGCCAAATAACTTGTACAGATAGCGGTAATGTCAGTGTAAATAATGCGGCGCCAATCCAGACATAACCTGTGCGGTGAAATCCAAATAGGGGTTTGGCATCCGACATTTGCCCGAAGAAAACCCGCATCGGTGCGGTAAACAGAGCAATCGCGAGAATTCCAGCAGTAATCGTCGCGGGAATTTTTAACTCGGCAATCATGACTCGATTCAGGACTCCGAGGCTTAAAACTGCTAAAATTCCTAATCCCATTTGAAATAAACCGAGCCGAAACATGGTTATGAGTTTGACTCTCGGTAGTATTTTGTCATGAGCAGAGGTGGGTTGAGAATTAGGTAAATCACTGGTGTCCATAATCTAGAGCGATCGCTTGTCTAATTCAATATTTTATCTATCTATCTAAAGATATATGCTTTGAGGTCGGGTTCACGGCTACAAAATTCAACTTAGCGTCTTCTTCGCAACTGCAATGGCTTTTCTGTTGCTTGAATGGCGGCAACGACAACTGAGGAAATCAGATTGAAAGCGCCCCAAAATAAATTATTACCTAATACTTTTCTAGCTAATGGCTAAAACATTTGTACAAACATCATTCCAGCTATTGAAAAACCAATATTTATTAAGACTCAGTCGTGAGAACAGATATGCCAAACCCACAGCATATCGACTCAAAGTAGTTGCTAGCACCTACTGAATTCAAAAGTGCCATCTAACGGGTTAGTTTGGCAAGCAATTCCCTCCAGTTTGAGCATTTATCAGAGCTTTTGCCTAAACCAAATTATCTGGACGAAACTGGATCAACTCACATTTTCAGTCCTTGCCTTGCGTACTTATTTCTTATCGCCGTGACTTCAGTCGTCGGATGTTTTCCAGGTTATGCCAGGAAGTTTAATAAACCGCTAACTGCAACAACAAGCGCATTAATTAGCCTTCAGGTAACTTCTCCACCAGTCGTCTGCAACGCTACACTAAAAAAGTATGAACAAATGTAAAGAACAGGATATTCAACAATGCAGACTATTACATTAGGTCAGGATGGTCCAACCGTTACCGCCTTGGGAATTGGGACTTGGGCATGGGGTGATAAGCTGTTTTGGAGCTACGGCAGCGATTACGGCGTCGCACAAGTAAAAGAAGCATTTGAAGCAACTCTAGATTCTGGTATCAGCTTTTTCGACACCGCTGAAATCTACGGATTAGGGGAATCTGAGACGCTTTTAGGGCGATTTATGAAAGAACAAGGGCGTTCCGCACAGATTGCAACAAAATACTTTCCCGTACCCTGGCGCTTTACCGATCAGTCTGTTTCTGACGCCTTAACAGAAAGCTTAAAACGTCTGCAAGTTGAACAAGTGGCATTG
The DNA here is from genome assembly GCA_902805485.1 of uncultured Coleofasciculus sp. GTDB lineage: Bacteria > Cyanobacteriota > Cyanobacteriia > Cyanobacteriales > Coleofasciculaceae > CADCTM01. The sequence continues at coordinate 4,744 of CADCTM010000325.1, forward strand.
TATCAAGTGCATATGCCCTTTAGCTTTTTCATGAGTCAAGAAACCTTAATGAATGCTTTGGCAGATGAAGTAAAGCGGGGGAGAATTGCCACGGTAGGTGTTAGCAATTATTCCGCCCAGCAGATGCGGGAAGCTCACGGTTACTTAGCAGCGCGTGGCGTACCTCTGGCGGTGAATCAAGTGCCCTACTCGCTTTTAGGCCGAAAAATTGAAATAAACGGCATCCTGGACACGGCACGGGAGTTAGGGGTAACAATTCTGGCTTACAGTCCCTTAGCTCAAGGCTTACTTACAGGTAAATATACCCTTGAGAAATACATCGAACCGACTGGCGCACGTCGAATTGACCCACGTTTTAGTAAAAGTGGTTTGGAAAAAATTGCCCTTGTGATGAAGGTACTGCATCAACTGGGTGAAAAATACGATCGCACACCCGCGCAAGTTTCCCTAAATTGGCTTATTGCTCAAGGCGTTGTCCCTATTCCCGGCGCAAAAACAGCGCAACAGGCAATCCAAAATTCAGGTGCATTAGGTTGGAGTTTGGCACAAGAAGAAGTTGCCCAATTAGAGCAAGTCACCCGTCCCTGGTTAAACTAATTTATTGACTTCAGTTCAAATAACGTGTCAAGTCTTGGGTGCGTTGTTGTGCCATGCTGTCCAAACAGCGATCGCGTAGCGTCGGCTTCGTCTCATCGCCAACAAGCGAGAATTGGGTGCTATCATCGAAACCGCGTGTTTCAAAACTACATTGAGCTTCAACAAACGTTACCCATTTAAGTTGGGAGTTAATTAGTTTCTCACGACTCGCTCCCCCCAACTGCGACACGAGTTGTTGATAAACTTCCTCTAGACGTTGTTGGGCAGCAGAGGCGGTTAACTCAGGACACTGATTAAAGTTCTGGCAATTTTCTGCTTGAGTTGTTGGTTTAGTGGAAGTGACTAAAGTCGCTTGGGTAGGTTCACTAGAAAGGCTTATAGAAGTTGATGGTTTCTGAGAAACCTTAGATAAGATTCTTTGAGAAAGGTAGGAAGAAGAACATCCTGCTGTGAGCGTCAGCAAGACAATTGTGCCGAAAAAGCCATGAGTGTTACCAAAACCTATCATTGGGAAACATTAGTAAAAGTTTTATCTTTGTCTAACTTATTTCCTATTCCTTAAGTGAGAGCGAATAGAGATGACATTTATCTATTCGGCATAAAAAATTTCTCCAAGGCTATTGCACGACAAGAAGCTGGAGCCTTACTGGCTAAAGGATGTGCCGATTGCCAAGCCTAAAATTGTTTTCTGAAGAGAAAAAAGAAATCAGGACAATTTAATTTCTGGTCTATAGGTAAGTACTATTCTTTAGGACTAATGCAGTATACGTAAATACCTTAGACAGCAGTCAGATTAGGGTTGTGATATATCTCACTTAAAGGTAAGTTTGATATCACAGTTAACGACGGCGTTAATCACCTCAAACGTTGGGCATTATCACAAGTTTGCTCAAGGTTAAATCACGCTCTTCCAAGGTCAAGCAAAGCATAGTTAGGAGTATCGAGTTCTATTGCATCTAATGTCTCCTCCCGTTCTCCTGCTACCTGGCGCTATCTCTGATTTATTTGCTTATGCCAGTACCTCTGGTACTCTGACACTAGCTGACCGCTATGGCTTGATGGCAGCATTGCTTGAAGATTCTCTTACCGAAGAAGAGAGAATGGCAATTGATCGCTTACTGCGTTCCTTGTACCGGGGGCGGATGAAAATTATCAACGAACTTTCCGTCTTAGCGTAACCGCAAGCAGAAGTGACACTGCTGCAATTACGGCAGATGCTTAAAGGCGATGTTGGTGAAAAAACATTCAATCACCAAGTCTGACAATCAAGCTGATTTTCGCAAAATTCCAGAAGTCGATTTAAACCCCAAAATTCATCTTCCTCAGCCGTCGGTTTACTAATGTGAGAGACATGACCCCCCTGAGGCGTCAAAATTAAGTTGGCGTAAGGATTACAGCTAGTGCGTTGTTGCAGTTCTTGGACTAAATCCGGGTCAAATAGCGGATCATCTGCCGCATAAACGACCAAATAAGGTAAGGCAATTGCATCTAATAAATACAGCCCACTTGTTTTCTGATAATACTCGGCAACGCTAGGAAAGCCGTAATAATCAATCACCATATATTGGTCAAACGTCCGAATTGAGCTAACCTGAGCCACAGCACTGGGTTTCACCGCATCAGGAAAGCGTTCCAAACGTTTTAAGGCTTCTTCCCGTAATTGCTTGGCTAAAGTTTGCTCAATTCCCCGTCCTACAGGGGTTGAAAGCAGATAGTCTAAAGACCGATTTGATTCTAAATTGGGACATAGGACAGCCCCACATCGCACCAGGGAGCTGTTTTGTTCAACCGCCGCTTTCAGTCCCCCCAGTGTCAACTGTCCGCCCAAAGAAAGCCCCGCTAGCGCTACAGAGTCAGGACAACCCATCGCCACCAACTGCGCCGCCATCTGAAGTTGATCTTCACCTTCCCTCCACCCGTCAGAAGAAGGTACAGGTGAGAGTTCGGCTGTCTTACCATGACCCCGCCAATCGTAAATTAACACCGCCCAGCCGTGGCTATAGGCTTTGCGGGCAAGGATATGGGCATACCACGCGGTTCGTGCTTGTCCTGTGATGCCGCCTACACCATCCACTGACGAGTGCCGAAAAATTGACAGGAATGAGCGGCAATTTTTGTCGCAGAGGCTAATGCCTCAGTAAAATCTTGCTGGATGATGTAATGACAGAAAGCCCCATGAAATACGTCACCCGCGCCCATTGTATCAACAGGCTGAATGGGAGGAACTGGTAATTGACCAAATGCGTCACGGTTGAAGTAGAGAACGGGTTTTTCGCCTTGGGTGAGCGCAATGTGGGGAATTTGAGCAGCGGCGAGATAGGCAATGACTTCCTCGCTACTAGTGCAACCAGGAGGATAAAAGTTAGCCGAGCAAATGGCGTAATCGACAAAAGGTAAAATTTTCTCAAATCCGGGCTTCCAACTGCCGCCATCGATAACGATTGGGATATGATTATTTTTTGCCCATTGGGCGATCGCATATCCGGCTTCCATTTGATGACCATCAATCAGGACGATATCTACTTCCGAGTCAAAAACTACAGGTAATTGGTTGATGTTGATCTCAATCTTTGGTGCAGGCAACGAAATTACAGCGCGATCGCCTGTTGCTTGAGTAACAATTATCGAGGCAATCGGTGGTGGTTGAGTATTAGTTGAGTTGAGATCGGCAATTGTTACTCGATGATTTTCCAGATCGCTTTGAATTAAGTGGGTAATAGGGTGAATACCAACAACTCCTAAAATCTTGGCTTGATTACCCAGGTAACTAAATGTTACTGCCGCATTGGTTGCTGGACCTCCAGCAGCGACTGTGTAGTCAGAAGCAACAACTTTTTGGTTATTACCGGGAAGCTTGGCTGATAAATAAACCAAGTCCAAAGCGACCATTCCGACAAAAAGCCCATGTTTCGGCATCTACACTCTCCCGTTCAGTCTGGCATCTTACTTATAAGCTTGTTTTTTTCTTTTGCCAATTCTCCAATGTCTATCGGATGAGTTGCCCTTTGGAGAGACGACAAGTTAAGCTCTCTGTCACTATCGTTTGTTATTTGCTCCATAGAGCAGTAACGAGTATGTTGAAAATTTTAAAGTCCTTTTTTGCAACATCATCTTTTATTCCCCACGGACACTGCTATCTCTGGCAACCCCAGTTAGTAGGGCTACACATTGTCTCAGATTTACTGATTGGATTGGCATACTATTCAATTCCAATTATGCTGGTCTACTTTGTCCACAAGCGAAAAGATACGCCCTTTCAAAAGATTTTTCTCATGTTTGGCGCGTTTATTATTGCCTGTGGAACGACTCATTTCATGGCAATTTGGACACTTTGGCATCCCGATTATTGGCTTTTTGGAGGCATTAAATTAATCACCGCTTTGATTTCGTTATATACAGCAATAGAGTTGTTAACGTTATTTCCTCAAGCTTTGGCGCTGCCACATCCTGCTCAACTTGAAGCGACTAATCAAAAACTGGCGGCTGAAATTCTGGTTAGTGATGCGGCGATCAAATATCGCCTTTCGGCAGAAGCAGCACTCGAACAAAGTGAGTCTCGCTTGCGTTTAATCTTTGATTATGCAGCGATCCCAATTGCTCTTGCAGACATCACGGGAGAGTTGGTAACGACAAATCCGGCATTCCAAAAAATGCTTGGCTACAGCCAAAATGAGTTGAGTGGAATGCATTTTAAAGAATTCACTCATCCCGAATGTCTCACTGTTGAGGAGGCGCTTTTTGAAGAGATGAGATTGGGACAACGCGATTGCTACCAAATCGAGAAGCGTTATCTCAGCAAGAGTGGACAGGTAATTTGGGTTAATCTTACTGTTTCTTTGGTACAAGACGCCCAAGGCAAGCCTCAATATTGCATTGCTCTGGTTGAGAATATCACCCAGCGTAAGCAGGCAGAGGCGGCACTACGACATTACCAAGAACATCTCGAAGAGTTGGTAGCCGCGCGTACGGCTGAACTCATTCAAGTCAATGAACAACTTTCTTGGCAAGCGGGTCACGATTCGCTGACTGGTTTAGTTAACCGCCGCGAGTTTGAAAAGTGCCTGGAGAAAGTTGTTTGCAATGCCAGAACTTGCCCGCAGGAATCAACGCTTTGTTATCTGGATTTAGATCACTTTAAAATTATTAACGATACTTGCGGTCATCTGGCTGGTGATGAACTACTTCGTCAAATTAGCTGTTTGCTGCAAAGCTGCTGCCGTAAAACTGATACTTTGGCACGGTTGGGTGGTGATGAGTTTGGTTTATTGCTTTATCAATGTTCGTTAGATGAAGCGATGCGAGTTGTTCAGGCGTTACATGAGGGTATCCAGCAATTCCAATTTGTCTGGCAGGATCATACTTTTAGGCTGGGCGTGAGTATTGGAATTGTTGCAATTGATACTTACAATCTGAATTTGGAAGATATTTTGAATGCGGCGGATACGGCTTGCTACACAGCGAAACATCAAGGACGTAATCAAGTACACATCTACCAGTTGGACAATCGAGAATTACAACAGTCGTGACGGGAAGTCTAGTGTAGTAATCACGGTTAGTTGGGGCTTTTGGGACTGAGGGAAGGCTTTTATCAAACTTATTTAACTGATTCCGACAGGCGGTATACGCCAAGAATTCTCTTTCAGTAGAGGTTTAGAGAACTAATCTTGTAAATTCGCTCTCAATACGAGGTCACTGTTATTTTTTGCTTCCGGAAGGTGACAGTCTTACAGAAGCTTTGAAGATTGAATCTACTTGAAAATGAAGGGGGATATAAATAGCAATCAAAAGGAGATTTTTAGCCTTTAGTCTGAGCAGGCTTGGAGTATTGCCCATCTATTCAGCAAAATTTTGATGGCTTTATTGCTGTGTTTTTTGGGCGGATAGGATGTTGAAATTCCTACCTTAATAATCCCAGGGATTGCTTAAAACGCGATCGCTCCTTCCTGTTGCAAGTTGGCACAAGCAAGCTCTCTAGAGTCTAGTATTTCACGAGACTGCTGCCTAACCCGTCCTTCCATCGCTTCTTGCTGTAGGCGAATAAAAGCTCTAAAGTCTTCCCAATCGTACTTTGTTAATAAAAGTTGGCGCAGTTGGTCTTCTGCTTCTACTGTTAAGTAACCAGTATTTAATGCGTGTTGGACAATTTCCTTGATTCGATTCATTGCACATTCCTCATTTGTTTGGTAGATACCGACAACAGAATAGTTATGGAATTACTCTGTCTAATTTTGAAGCATCCTTGATGGTTTTAGGTTCAGCGTTCAGCGAAGCTTTTGCTATTGGTGCTAATTCTATCTGTTCTAGAGGTCGGATGTAAGCTTGAGCGACAGGGATGACTTTAAGAGAGAACTTTATAGTAAAGTCTGCTGATGCAAAAGCCGCATTTTTACAAATAAGGACGTATTCATTTAAGTTTTGTTTCCGACTTCCTTATTGGTAACAAAAATGAGGAAGTTTGTTAGGTTTGTTTACATTTTTCTCTGACCATAATTTTTGATTTCAATGGCTATTCATGTGAAGCTTACATAATTACTATTGATGAATTATCTGCCTCAAGTAAGATAAATATCTTGTCAAAAGCTGCTCATAGCTCCAAAAAAGCAAAGATTAGAGGCGTCAGCAAGGCGTAAGACAGTAATAGAGCAAATCATTTTAACCTACGTTTTTGTGTGTTGTTCCTTTGTCTCCCTCTGCTAATTGGGGTAATGTGATCGTCCAAGTCTTGAAGACTGGTATAGCCTTTAACCGCTATGCCTGTTATATTTACCAAAACTTAGTTCTAGAACTGTCCGTACCGCACAAAAAAATGAAGTCCTATCTTGCTGCTGCAATTCAAATGACGAGCTTGCCTGACCTAGAGAAAAATTTGGTTGAGGCGGAAGAACTCATAGAAATTGCTGTGCGTCGGGGTGCCGAACTCGTGAGCTTACCGGAAAATTTCTCCTTTCTGGGTACAGAGCATGAGAAAATTGCTCAAGCAGAAGCGATCGCTTCCCTTAGTGAAAAGTTCCTCAAAACGATGGCACAGCGCTTTCAAGTAACGATCTTGGGAGGTGGGTTTCCGGTTCCTGTAAACAGCAATAAAGTTTACAATACTGCTCTCTTAGTCGCTCCCAACGGTACGGAACTCGCCCGTTACCAAAAAGTCCATTTGTTTGATGTCAACTTGCCTGATGGCAACACTTATCAAGAATCTAGCACGGTGATGTCTGGCACTGAATTTCCTCCTGTCTATCCTTCGGAACAACTAGGCAGGTTGGGACTTTCGGTGTGTTATGACGTGCGCTTCCCGGAACTTTACCGACACCTGGCGTACAAGGGTGCTGATATTATATTTGTCCCGGCAGCATTTACAGCTTATACGGGTAAAGACCACTGGCAAGTCCTTCTTCAAGCAAGAGCGATCGAAAATACCTGCTATGTCATTGCACCGGCGCAAACAGGGCGTCACTATGCAATGCGTCATACCCACGGTCATGCGATGATTATTGACCCTTGGGGGGTGATTTTAGCAGATGCTGGAGATACACCAGGAGTTGCGATCGCAGAAATTGATCCGGTTCGTCTTCAGCAGGTGCGTCGTCAAATGCCATCTTTAGAACACCGCGTCTTTGTGTGACGTAGAGAAAAAGTCAAAAAAAATCGGTGGTTGCAACAATTGAACCACCGATAGGTAAAAAAGGGAGGAAAACCTAGAACTTGGGGCAAAAACTTGTACCATTTTGGGCTTTATGTGATGTACTCTCGCTGTTGCTGAAGACTCCCAATCTTCTGCGAGGTGTGGCATTCAAAAAGCGAAATGGTTTTTCTTTGGGTGTGACAAGCTCTAGCAAACTCTACGTTAATTCTGTCTACAAGGTCGATTGGGGCGATTCCTGAAGGTTTGTCAAATAAAATCTACAAACCTTGGGATGACGTAGCTGAGAGGTGTAGAGAGGGCATTTGGTTTAGGGAGTGGAAGCGATAGCGAAGCGCTGCTGCTTTCAGCAGATCGCATTCCGGAACTGAA
>CADCTM010000326.1 GCA_902805485.1 uncultured Coleofasciculus sp.
TGATAGAAAGTGTCATGCTGGGTCTATAAAGATAGATAGAAAAACTTGTGAGGAGCAATAGACATTGAAAAAAGTAGAAGCAATCATCCGACCCTTCAAACTAGACGAAGTGAAAATCGCCCTAGTCAACGCCGGAATTGTTGGCATGACAGTTTCTGAAGTCCGGGGATTTGGACGTCAGAAAGGTCAAATGGAACGCTATCGGGGTTCTGAGTTCACAGTTGAGTTCCTGCAAAAGCTGAAGGTAGAAATTGTCGTTGAGGATAACCAAGTTGATATGGTGGTCGAAAAAGTGATCGCCGCCGCGAGAACCGGTGAAATTGGCGACGGGAAAATATTCATTAGTCCTGTCGATCAAGTCATCCGCATTCGGACAGGGGAAAAGAATCTAGAAGCAGTTTAACCGTCATGACTTGAGGCTCTTACTCACCCTGGTTAGTGCCTCTAAAATCATAAAGCTATTAGAGTCCTGATAATAGCCCAAAGAAGACCCCCTAGCCCCCCTTATCAAGGGGGGAACAAGAGTTTTAATAGTTGCTTTCCCCAGCCCAAAAGCTTTTTCTTACACCCCCCTTATAAAGGGGGGTGGGGGGTAAATGAAACTTGTGCAACAAGCTTAGAAAGTTAGCTTTCCCAAGTGAGGCAGTAGTGCTTCAAATGCCTTGCCACGATGACTGTAACGCCGCTTCATTTCCACTGTCATCTCAGCAAACGTCAATTGTTGTTCTGGTAGATAAAAGACTGGATCGTAGCCAAAACCGCCAGTACCACAAGGGGAGTGCAAAATTTCACCCCGGCAGATGCCCGTTTCAAAAATCGCGATCGCACCATCAGGACGAGAAATCGCTACAACACACACAAACTGCGCCCCTCGATTTGGCTCATTTCCCAATTCCCTCAATAACCGCTCAATCCTTTGGGCGTCGGTTTTTCCGTAACGTGCCGAATAGATGCCAGGGGCACCCCCAAGCGCATCAACTTGTAACCCCGAATCATCAGCGATCGCCCATTCCCCCGTCGCCTTTGCCACCTCAGACGCCTTCAGGCAAGCATTAGCGCTAAACGTCTCCCCGGTTTCTTCAATGTCTAATTCAGGTGGCTTGAGCTGCAATTCCCACCCTAAATCTACCAAGTATGTCTGCATCTCCCGCAGCTTCCCTGGATTTCCTGTTGCTACAACGAGTTTAGTCATTTTCAAAAGAGGGAATTGGGCCTTGGGCATTGACTACTGACGAATCAGACAGAATTTGCCCAGTCTTTTGCCCAGTTTAAGGTACGCCGTGCATCTTCTGGGGTAGCGGCTTCACAGTATAGACGCAATACGGGTTCAGTACCGCTAAACCGTATCAACAGCCAACTGTCATTAGCTAAACGGAATTTATACCCGTCTGTCGTCTGACAATCAACCACCGCTTGATCGGCAATTTTGGTTAATGGCTGAGTTTGTAATTGTTCCAACAAACGCGATCGCACATCCATCCCCGATAGATGCAAATCAATGCGGTCATAAGCGGAAGTATAGCCCGTCCGTTCTTGCAACCGTTTGTACAAATCGCTCAAATCCAGCCCAGATTGTGCGATCGCTTCCAACAGATATAGGGCTGATAATAAAGCATCCCGCTCTGGAATATGATTACCGTAGCCAATGCCTCCCGATTCCTCACCACCCAGCAACACAGGCGTTGTTAACATCCGATCGGCAATATATTTATAGCCAATCGGAGTTTCATGCACCGGTAGCTGATACAACGCCGCAACACGGGGAAATAAATCGGAACCACTAATGGTTTTGACCACTTCACCGCTAAACTGACGCCGTTCGGCTAAATGTTCAATCAGAATCGGAATCAGGATTTGGGAACTCAGGAAGTTGCCTTCACCATCAACCGCCGCAATGCGATCGCTATCCCCATCAAACACTAACCCCACAGCAAGACTACTGCTATTTTGACGCCGATGAGTCCGCATCACCCGGAACAACTGCGAAAGGTAGCGCGGCAAGGGTTCTGGCGCGCCACCACCAAATAAGGGATCGCGTGAGGTATTGATTTCCTCAACGGATACTCCCAAAATTTGGCTCAAACCACTAGCCGCAGCACCATGCATCACATCCGCGAAAACCGTTAACTTACCTTGGCGAATCACTTCTTGAATCTTCGGTAAATCGACTTTTTCTCGGAGTGCCTCACAATAGCTTGCCCAAGGATCGAAAGTCTGGAGACTTCCAGGAGTTTGAGCGGTAGCTGATTCTTCTTGATCAAGTAAGGCTTCAATTTGTTGTGTAATTTCTGGGGAAACTGAACCGCCAAATGCCCCCTTGACTTTTAAGCCCAGGTAGTTTCCAGGATTATGACTGGCGGTAATTACCAAAGCGCCTAGAGCGTTTTGTTGTTTCGCTGCCCAACTAAAGGCTGGAGTTGGGGCGTAACCCTCTGAGAGCATGACATCAAATCCGGCGGCGACAACGACTTGGGCTGTTTTTTTGGCGAAATCTTCTGCCATGAAGCGTCGGTCGTAGCCGACAATGATTGTGTTGCTACCTGTGTCAGCAATTTGAGCGAGAATTTTTGCCGCCACGGGGGCGACTAAAGCTAATCGCTCAAAGGTAAAATCGGCGGCAATGACTCCCCGCCAGCCGTCTGTCCCAAACTTGATTGAATGCGCGGCAATTGCCATAACAACTCTTGTATTGATTTTGTTGAAATTTCAAGACTGACGGCAGGATCTTAGCATTCGTCTTGTTCTGTGTCTCGTCTGACAACTCGCGTTGGTCTTTGGTAAATTCTCTGATGCTTCAATGCGTTTGCTCTTTGCTACTAAAGTCTGTTGTCTGTATCCAGGCACTATCGGGAAGATTGGATATGAGTAATTGCAGTTTCATCCGGTCGATGTAAGGCCAACCTCCAGACTCTTCTATATCTTTTAAGAGAGCATAAAGCGCTTGTCGATTATCCGGTAACGAAGATTGAAACAGGTCTTCTCGAATCTCGTGGTGCAAATGTTCCAAAGCTCGTAGCAAAGCCAACAATGAGAGAGTATCGCCTTGATGACTATGGGCTAAAGCCCCAATCTGAGCGGTAATGGCTTGCAGTTTGACCTCTAAGTCCCCTGAATTCAACTCTTTGTCATGGTTCATGACCATCAATGTTATAGAAAGTGGTTGACTTACAAATTAGACCTGATCCTCTTCAAGCGCACAACCCCAATCGAACATCTCCCCTCGCTTTCCTCTTGCCCCGATTTTTAGAGATTAAAGGCAACTCTTCCCGTGTACAATGCTCTAAAGAAGATTGGAGGCTCACTCTTTCGGTGTCATCTGATGAACTTTGCTCAACAGGGAGCGCGGCTCAAAAGATGCGATCTGCGCTTCGCTATCGCTAGCCGGAGGAATTTCTTTGCCCCAAAATATAGCATGGGTGGAAAGTGAATTGTGGGCATTTCTTGTCGATGTCTTGAAAACAGTAGCTAAATAGCTTCTATTTGCCGAGGCTCAATTCACACACCACCTCATAGGAATTTTCAGACCAGATATTGACGATTGAGGTTGACCATGAGGTATCGCGCTTTCATTGTTGCCTTCCTGGCTTTGTGCTTGGGGGTATTAACGGCTTGTAGTGAAGGGCCAGCCAGTGCGGCTGATGTTCCACTTACATATGACCAGATTAGAAACACGGGTTTAGCAAACAACTGCCCACAGCTATCAGAAACGACTCGCGGTTCTATTCCTCTAGATAGTAGCAAGTCCTATGTGCTTACGGACTTGTGCGTACAACCTACCACCTTTTTTGTCAAGGAAGAACCTGCCAATAAGCGACAAGAGGCAGAGTTTGTTCCTGGCAAATTATTAACGCGGTATACCTCTAGCCTTGACCAAGTTCGAGGTGACTTAAAAGTTGGGGGAGATGGCAGCCTGACTTTTGTGGAAAAAGAGGGTCTTGATTTTCAAGCGATCACAGTGCAACTCCCAGGCGGTGAGAGAGTTCCTTTCCTCTTTACAATTAAAGATTTAGTTGCAAAGAGTCAGCCTGGTGCTGAGAGCATCAACACGTCTACGGACTTTGAAGGCGAATTTCAAGTCCCTTCCTACCGAGGCGCTGTTTTCCTCGATCCGAAAGGTCGTGGCGTTGCCGCAGGTTATGACAATGCGATCGCTCTTCCCTCCCGATCCGATCAGGATAACCTAGACCGTAGTAACATTAAGCGCGTTCAAACAATTCCAGGCAAAATTTCCCTCCAAGTCGCAAAAGTCGATAGTGGAACAGGTGAAATTGCTGGGACATTTGAGAGCGAACAGCCCTCCGATACAGATTTAGGTGCTGCCGAACCCAAAGAAGTCAAAATTCGGGGTATTTTTTACGGTCGTATTGAACCCGCACAAGGTTAATTCAATTTAGGTTGAGAATCAGCCGCGCTTTTCTCACTGATGAATGCACTCCCCGCCTATTAAGGTGGGGTTTCTGTTGTTTGTCGTGGAGTAGTTAATCAAAAATTGTGCTACAGTCGTTAGCAGTTTTCAACAGCCAAACAAGTAACACTCCCAAAATAGTGTTCCTCTAGGAACTTCCGTTCATCAAATCAGGCTTCTCAGTAGCGCTATATGAGCAAGGCATAATATTTGAGATGATGGCAGGTTAGCGTTGCTCTTGGCTCTTATCAGTACACCTCAGTTAAAAATATTACTTGTTCGACGGAGTTAACTCCGTAAAATTGCTGTTTTATTAAATCTTCTTTAACTGATAATATTATTTAACAACCAGCCTCATAAGCTAAAAGATTGAAGACTTAACCAGAAAGCCGTCAATATTTTTCAACTCATCGCTAGAGTTGTTTCATGTAGGTAAAGTTGTTTAATGGGTGCTAAGACGTTTGGACAAATTAACGCCTGTGTTAAAAATCACAGCCGCAGCGCGTAAAAGGGATTACTCCATAGATTAATCTCAGAATCACACTGTGCTCTACCACCCGACTTTTGCCATGCATACCCTTGTTAATGATCAACTAAAGCACGAGAGCCTGCGATTATTGAGAGAGTACCAGCTCTCTAGGTCTGCAGAGATTCGCAATCAGCTCGTTCAACTCAATTTTGGACTGGTTAGAAAAGAAGCCCACCACTGGGTTAATCAGTGTACAGAAAGCTACGAAGACTTACTTCAAGTCGGCTGTATGGGCTTAATTCGTGCAATTGAACGCTTCGATACGACAAAAGGAAGTGCCTTTAGTTCATTTGCAATTCCTTACATTCGGGGTGAAATTCAACATTATTTACGCGATCGCGGGTGTTCGGTTCGCATTCCCAGACGCTGGCTAGCACTACGCCAACAGTCTGTAGACATCACTCAAAACCTCCGAGTAAAGCTTAATCGGCAACCCACGGATCGTGAAATTGCCGTGGCATTAGATATTTCCCTAAACGAATGGCAGGAAATTAAGCTGGCTCATCAAAATCGCGAACCTCTGAGCTTAGATACACCGATGCGAGACGCTGAGGAGGGAACGACTAGCTTAGGCGACCTCGTACCCGATCCGAAGTATCGCAGTTTTCAGTTAGCTCAAGAAGACCAAATTCGTCTCCAGCAAGCCTTATCTCATCTGGAACAACGAACCCGCGACGTTCTAGAATTTGTATTTTTACACGACTTAACCCAAAAAGAAGTAGCAGAACGCTTAGACATCAGCGTCGTAACCGTATCGCGTCGTGTGAAAAAAGGTCTGGACACGCTGAAAAAATTCATGAGCGGAGCAGACTCTTGAAAAGTGCTTAAAAATTGAGAAAAAAGCGCTGGAAAACACGACCATTAAAACATTCTTGTCCATAACACGACTCCGCAAAGATAAAATATTGGTAAGTGAGCAGCCCAAGAAAACTTGTTAATCACCTTGCTCACCAAAGAAACCCTGAAGAACTGTGATGTTGAAATGCGCGATCGCTCAAAATGAAGTAATAAAAATAGTTCTGATATACTAAGCGATCTATTGCTCGGCTTCTAATCACGTAGGCTGTACGGTGTCTTTTGATAAAACGTTGGGGACTGGTCATGCGTCAAAAATCATTAATTACGTTAGTAAGCGTTCTGGCACTGTTCCTGGGAGGATGTCCATCTGACGATGAAAGTCCCACGGTTCAAAGCACCCCTACACCTGTTGCCCCGCGAGTTTCACGAAAACCAACGCCTGAGGCAACTCCTTTTGCGGCGAAGCCCTTAACGGCAACACAACCTTTGAAGACAGGGACAGGAGGGGCGCTGATCCAATCCTTACCACCAGATGCGCGAGTCAACCAGATCCGCAAAAATTTAGGGCGTAATGATCCATTTGCGGCAATTCCAACAGTGCCTATAGTAATACCACCAAGCCCCACAGCAGCCGGTCCAACTGGTAATAGACCAGTACCAGTGATTCCACAACTACCACCGCCGAGAGGGAACACAGGCACAGGTGGCAATCAACGCGGAACATCTAGAACAAATCCCGGAACATCTAGAACAAATCCCGGAACATCTAGAACAAATCCCGGAACATCTAGAGCAAATCCGAGAATCGCTCGAGGAACCACCGGAACCTCCCGCCCAAATGTGTTGCCTCCGGTGCGACGAACGACAAAGCCGGCAATTAAACCGCCAACAACTCCCCTTAGTCCTCCAGGGATCGGAACTTTACCTCCGCTTGCAGTCGGTCCGAGAGAATTGCCACAACTACCTGAACCAACCTTAGCAAGAACGATCGAAGTCACAGGAGTCGTTGAAGCAGGGGGTGTGCAGAGCGCAATTGTGAAAGTGCCCAATGAACCGGCTCGTTCTGTCCGAGAAGGAGAACGCTTATCCAATGGGCAGGTGCTAGTAAAGCGGATTGAAGTGAATCGCGGTCCAACTCCGATTGTGATTCTAGAGCAATTCGGTCAAGAGGTGGCACGGCAAGTAGGAGAAGGACCATCAGGAGCGCCAGCAGAACAACCGGCTTCACCAACAGCATTTTGGGAAAATCCGAGGCAGAAAAATCCTAATACCCCTCAAAAAGCGTGATCAAAACCGATAAAGTAGGAAATTTGTAGTTTTATAAGAGGAAGGCGGTGAGCGAACCATTACGCTATCAAATTAGCTGTCCTGGGCTACCCTTAGCCGTCTATCGGGAGGTAGTGGCTCATTTGCGGCAAGTAAAAGGAGTGTTGTCCGATTTGATTCCCCAAACCTCCCAGCAGTTTGATTACAAAGACAGTCAAATCGGTGGGTTGTGGATTCAGTATGCGATTGCTTCTAACTCAGAAAGTCGAGAACGGGTCAAGCAAATTTTGGCGTATTATCAAAATCGCTATGGTGTGTGGGAAGAAAACACCGAAGTAATACCCTCCAGTGAGGGATTGGAAGCAAAAAGTTAATGGGTTTTATTCAAGCGTTACGAGGCACACGGGACATTCTGCCCGAAGAAATTGGGTACTGGCAGAAGGTAGAAGCGATCGCTTTTTCAATTCTCGATAAAGCCGCTTATCAAGAAATTCGCCCCCCAATTTTTGAGCGCACCGAGTTATTTGAACGGGGTATTGGTGAAGCCACAGATGTCGTGGGCAAGGAAATGTACACCTTCAACGACCGCGCCACCCCGCCCCGTTCGATTACCTTGCGTCCAGAAGGCACAGCAGGCGTCCTGCGAGCTTTTATCCAAAATAACCTCTACGCCACAAGTGGAGTACAGCGCTTGTGGTATGCCGGACCGATGTTTCGCTACGAAAACCCTCAAGCTGGGCGTCAGCGGCAATTTCACCAGTTGGGAGTAGAAGTGCTGGGCAGTAGTGACCCACGAGCCGATGTAGAAGCGATCGCGATCGCCACAGATATCCTGCAAGCCTTAGGACTCAAAGACCTTCAACTCAATATTAACTCCGTAGGCAATACCGAAGACCGACCGCGTTATCGTCAAGCACTGGTAGACTACCTAACGCCCTATAAAGATCAATTAGACCCAGACTCTCAAGACCGCCTCACCCGCAACCCCTTACGGATATTAGATAGTAAAAACGAACAAACTCAAAAAATTGTTGCTGACGCCCCCAGCATTTTGGATTATCTCAGTACAGACTCTCATGATCATTTTGAAAAAGTGCAGCAGCGACTTTCTGAACTTGGCATTAGTTACCAACTGAACCCGCGTTTGGTGCGGGGGCTGGATTACTATACCTATACCGCGTTTGAGATTCAGTCTGATCACTTGGGCGCTCAAGCTACGGTATGTGCGGGCGGTCGTTATGATAATTTGGTGGCGCAACTGGGAGGTCCCCAGACACCAGGAGTCGGCTGGGGTATGGGGTTAGAACGTTTAATTTTACTGCTCCAAAAACGACTTGAACCACCCCGTCCAAGATTGGATTTTTATCTAGTATCCAGAGGAGAGATAGCAGAAGCACAAGCGCTTGTACTCTCTCAAAAGCTGCGTCATGTAGGGTTTTCTGTGGAACTCGATTTAAGCGGGAGTGGCTTTAAGGCGCAGTTTAAAAGAGCTGATCGGAGTGGCGCTGTCGCTTGCTTGGTGTTGGGAGATACCGAAGCCCAAAATCAGACTGTAAATTTGAAATGGTTGAAGTCTGGGGAACAACAAGCGATCGCTCAAACTGATTTACTAGAAAAGACCGATGAACTACGACAACAGTGCGATGCTTTAAATAAACAATAGTTGTTGGACAGAGTGATTCTGGCAGACGTGAGTAGACTTAAGAAATTAATATTGAAAGCTAGATATATAAACTCTAGACGAAAGTACCGACGAAGAGTCTAAACTGATGGCGAATAAAAGAATTACTAACAACTATGGAATATTGGGAATTTCTACTCCAGAAAGAGGGTGAGCGTTCTTGGCAGCCGCTCAAGTCAAAAAAAATAGAAGTTGAACCAGGGCGTTATCGGGTAGTGGCACACTCAAGCCGTACCAATGCCGATGTAGAAATTTGCGTGACTTATACCAGTACCGAAGAAGTGCCGCCGAAGCGACGATCCCAAAAGCGATCGCGCCGCACCAATTCAGAAGGCTTAATGGTTGTTATTCCCTTCACCTACCTCAAGCCAGGAGTGTGGGAACTACGCTGTTGTAGTGATATTATGTCCGATTTTCTCGGAAAATCTTGGCAAAATGCGATTCAGCTACAAGTCTTAGCAAAACCCACAGCCGTTTTAGCAACGGATAAACCCAGCTTATCGGTAGTAGACACAACCCCCAGCACCGTTTTCGTCGATTCTACAGAAAATCTCACGCCGAATCCTGAGCTAGTCGTTGAAGCCGCCTCAATCGAGCCTGAAACACCGCTAACTGCCGCTTCAGCACATCTTGAGCCAGAAAATAGCAAAAGTAACGCCAGTAGTAATGGGGAAGCTCTGACGGCTTCTACCCTTGAATCAAAGCCAGAAATTCCAGTTCCGAAGGGCGATGAGGAGAAACCTGTACCAGTCACCTTCGTTGATGTTGATACCCTAATTCCCCTGCCTATAGCTGAGTTAGACGAGGACAAAAGTATATCCAGCAGTAACTCGGCTGATGTCGCGACACCATCAAACCCAATTTTAGAGCAGTCGCTACAGATGCTTGAGCAAATCTTGCAGCAGGTACTAGATCCAGTGTTGCAAGATTTGGACGAATCCGAGTCTTCTGAGTCAGCAGCAGAAGCACTTGAAGAAACCGCGTCTGCACCATCGGAAAACCCAGAATGGCAAGGGTTAACATTAACCCTCAAAGAAGATGCTTATACAGCACGACGGGGAGAGGCGTTGGCAATTGCAGGAATTGTCGATGTCTTGGATGTCAACACCTCTAATGGTAAAACTGAAACGTTGAACTCAGTTTTTCGAGGCAGCTTGCGCTATCAGTTGCGCGATCCTCAAAGCTCACAACTTCTGCTCGATGTTCAGCACCCGTTACCTGAACAAGAATTTCCCTTAGCGTTTAGCCATACCTTGGAGATTCCTCCAGAGTGCAAGACTCGCCTAATTTTAGGAAAAATTACGCTTTATAGCTCCAGTTTCGTGGCTTTAACCAGTCAACCCTTTACAATTACCGCTGATTTAGACGAGTTATTGGAATCGATTATTCCTGGCACTAAGGTGATGCCTGTAGCAAAAATGCTGGTACTTGCCAACAATTTCACTTCTTTGGAAGACAATGAGGCACTATCCCAGTTTGCAGAAATACCCTTAGAGCCGGTAGTGCTGGACTTAATCGATACCCGCCCTAATCCTCAGTCTCGCCCTTTAGAACCTGCTACTCAAAAGCCTTTCCCACCGCAACTTTACCAACCCGTACCCACGCCAAAAGGCTCAAAATCTCTTAATCTCCCTAATTTTCCGAAGATACCATCTGCTGCTGCAAGTGTAGAAGTTTCGGCGGATGAGGTGAAGCCAGAAGATGTGCCAACCGTTGTCCTTTCTGAGGAGCTTTCTCCTGAAATCGTTGAGCCATTAGACACCGTTGAAGACATCTCCAGCTTACAACTGCCGGAAGCGGTACAATTAGCGGCGGATGACAAGGAGGAAGCAACTGTTGAGGCTTTAGACACCCTTGAATTTTCAGCTCTGTTGGTTTCTGTAGATGATGCGCCTGCGGATTCGTCAGAAGTCCTTAAAGAAGCGGCTGATATTACATCCCTAACGGACTCTCAGGTGGATGATTTAGACGGGCTGGAATTTTGGGATACTCCAGAATTGGAGCCGCAAGCCGAATCCGTTCAACCCCCTGAACCGACTGTAGATGAGCCTGCGGCTGTAGATAACGCTTTCCAAGCTTTGAATATTCAAGACCGTTTTTGGTTGCGGCTCAATTCTCTGGCAGCAGATGCGGAACTATCCCAATGGCTACAGTCTGATTTATCGCCGCCTCGGACGCCAACGGGTGTTGAGGGTGCTACTAAACCAAATCCTCAGACGTTAATTACTGAGGCTGAGGATGTTACCTCAGTGAATTCTGAAGGATTAATTGCTGATTTTGATGAATCGATTTGGGCAGAAACGGATGAGTTTGGTAATCGGCAAGGAGGAGAATTAGAAATACCTTCCCAGGAAGAAAGGACTTCTGGAGAGGGAGAAAAGCCTGCTCCATTAACTCTAGTGGGTGTTGGGGATAAGGAGTGGGCGGCTCAAGAAATTGTTGTAGACGATGATGAAGAGCAAACAGAACCAGAACTACCTGAGCTGAAACTTGCTCCTGTAGAAAATGTTAAGCCGCCAAGGGAGACGATTCGTAGCTCTGGGCCTCAAGTCCAGATTCCTGCACCCGTAAAATTTGAGTTACCGCTACCAGCACCGGTGTTGTTTGTGCCCACAAATGAGCTTGCTGTCGGGGAACCTGTAACGGTTCGGATCAAGCTACCGCCTCATACATCGGCTCGTGTTTGTGTCAAGCTGTGGGTTCAAGACCGGCAAAGTCGCGCTTTACTGGATGGGCCGCGCTGGTTAATGGATTTGTTGCCAGATGGCACGGGGCACTTGGAGGCGATGACGCAGTTAGTTGTCCCGTTTGGCTGTGCAGAAATTCGGTTTGAGGCGATTGCAATGGATCTTGATAGTCAACGGGAGAGTCATAAGGTAACGCTTGACTGTGTGGTAGTTCCGCCTGATATGCCCAGTATGTCTCTTGATGAGTTTGAAACTTAACCCGCAAGACAAACTGGAGGCTTTGGGCTGCTGACAACTTTTGTTGATAGCGAAGAAAATGGAGATGCTCCCAAATAATCAGACTGATTAATGGATACTTTATTAACCGCTACCGAAATCAGCAATTATCGGCAGATATTGCCGGATGATGAGTCTTCAGAGAAGGTTTTGGCGACGCTGGAAAAATATGATGGTAGGTTTGATGACTCGTTTGATGAGTTGTTGGGCGAAATGGGTGGACAGAAAAGCTTTGATTTAAAGCGCCTCCGCAAGGTGACGCTGAAGCAGTTGCGTAAAGAAGTTTGTGGCGATGATAGTTTTCGGACTAAGGTTCAGGAATATAGCAAAAATCCAGGCAGTGCGCCTTTGCTGAATGGGTTAATTGGTTCTTTGGTTTTGTTGTCAAATGCTCATGGCATTCCTCTGGAGTCAACAATTGCGACGATTGCGGTTTTGTATATTCTGAAAATTGGACTTAATGTTTTGTGTGAGTATACGGAAGCGACGGATGATGATTCGGCTTTGTGAGGAAGAATCTGGAAGATATCCCTAATTAAGGATGCATTATACCTGCAGGGGCGTCCTGATCCTCACGCTTTGCTCCGGTCGCTCCGGAGCCGTGCGCCCCTCAATTTGGTGGAATTAACCGCTATAGTCGCTCTAATCCTTCCCGTACAAATGCTGCGCGATATTCATCCTTATACTCAACGAATATCTCCAA
>CADCTM010000327.1:0-1255 GCA_902805485.1 uncultured Coleofasciculus sp.
GATTTTTGTCATTGATAATGTACCTACGGCCTTGCTAGTGTTGTCTTCTTCGTTGTCGGCAATGTGTCTATTCAACCAGCTTTGATAATTGGTTTCCTTGTCGGTTTTATTTCGGTTTTGGAGTCAAAAAGCAATTCTATGCAGCTAATTGAACGGTATCGCGGCAGTCTCTTGGGTTTGGCGGTGGGAGATGCGTTAGGGGCACCTTTGGAGTTTCAAGTGCCGGGTTCGTTTGCACCAATTGACGATATGGTTGGAGGTGGTGCTTTTGATATGGTGCCGGGACAATGGACGGATGATACTTCAATGGCTTTGTGTTTGGCTCAAAGTTTAATTGAACAACAAGGTTTTAATCCTGTAGATCAATTACAAAAGTATTTGCGTTGGTGGCGGGAGGGTTACTTAAGCAGCATTGATGAGTGTTTCGATATTGGCAACACTACCCTGGAGGCGTTAATGCAGTTTGAGCAAAAGAAAGAACCCTATTGTGGCTCTACTAACCCCAGAAGCGCTGGCAATGGCTCGATTATGCGTTTAGCCCCGGTTCCGATCTTTTACGCCAAAAGTCCCCTGGAGGCGATTGAAAGGTCGGCAGAGAGTTCGCGAACTACTCACCAAGCGCCAACCGCTATCGATGCCTGCCGTTATTTTGGGGCGCTTTTGGTTGGCGCGGTTAATGGAGTGAGTCGAGAGGAATTACTTTCAGAATATTACTGTCCAATTCCTGGATATTGGGACAAAAACCCGTTAGTGGCAGAAATTAATGAAATTGCCGCAGGTTCATTTAAACATCGCCAACCTCCGGAGATTCAAGGTTCCGGTTATGTAGTGAAATGTTTAGAAGCGGCGCTATGGGCATTTTATAACAGTCAAACTTTTCGAGAAGGCTGTTTGTTAGCGGTTAATTTGGGCATGGATGCCGATACAACAGGTGCAGTTTACGGACAGTTAGCAGGCGCTTATTATGGTGATCGTGGCATCCCTCAATCTTGGCGTTCTCAACTAATTCGCGCTAATTTGATTGAATCAATCGCCGATCAACTATATGCGGCTCAACTTCCAACTTTATGATGCCTGCATTTGCCGCAATACTTGTCTGATCACATCTGTCGGTACTTGATCCGTTACTGTTACTGCACCAATTTGAGTTGGAAGCACAAACCGCACCTTACCATCTTTGACCTTTTTATCCGTTTGCAGAGTATCAATAATCGCCTCAATATCCACCGCAGCAGGTAATTGAATCGGTAATCCC
>CADCTM010000327.1:1265-3084 GCA_902805485.1 uncultured Coleofasciculus sp.
TGAATCAATGCGTCTTGACGTTCAGCATCAACAGCATTCCACATCTTAAGTTGTAGGGCAATTTGACCCGCCGCCACCATGCCAATTGCCACCGCTTCCCCATGATTAACTAACTTGTAACCGGTTAAACTTTCCACGGCATGACCAATAGTGTGACCGTAATTTAAAATTGCTCTTAAACCTGCTTCTTTTTCATCCTTACTCACAACATCAGCTTTTGCTTGGCAGGAACCGGAAAGGATAATTTGCAACAATTCCTCATCCAAATAACGCAGTTGGTCGAGTCGTTTAGATTGTTCTAACTTATTAAATAATTGCTCATCCCAAATAATGCCGTATTTAATTACTTCTGCCATCCCCGCCCGAAATTCTCGCGGGGGTAAGGTTTTTAATACAGAGGGGTCGATTAAGACAAATCGCGGTTGATGAAATGCGCCAATTAAGTTTTTGCCTTGGGGATGGTTGACGCCAGTTTTCCCGCCAACTGAGGAGTCTACCATTGCTAACAGTGAGGTTGGCACTTGGACGACGTTGATGCCACGGAGCCATGTAGCGGCGGCAAAGCCTGTCATATCGCCGATAACTCCTCCCCCCAAGGCGACCATTGTTGAGGTTCGTTCTAGGCGGTTCTGGAGGGCAATGTCGTAGATTTTTTGGAGGGATTTGAGGGTTTTGTAGCGTTCACCGGCGGGGAGGAGGCAAGTTTGTACGTCGTATCCGACTAATTCTAAGGCGGAGATCGCTCTTTTGCCGTATTTTTTGAAGATGACGGGATTTGAGACAACTAAAACTTTTTTACCGAGTTTCAGGCGACTCATCCAAACGCCCAAATCGTCTAATCCCCCGGCGGCGAGGCTTTCTTGTTTCTTGGACGCTATTGCATCCGGCAAAAGAGCGATCGCTATATCATAAGACTGCTCTGGGATATCAACACGAATAACAGATTTCATTGCCCAAACTCTTTTTATTATGCGACCGTGGGCTGTATTTTATCCCACTAATTGCTTTTATATCTTAAGAGGGGCTAGGGAAGTCGGTCGCTCATGTCGTAAAATTAGCGATAAGTTTATGCCAAGAGTAGATTCAAGCGAAGCGGTAATCTTGCCGTCTGTTGCTGATTAGGCTCTTGTGAGTTCTTTTGGAGAAACAAATATGTCTGGAGTCGTCTCTTACTTTGTAATTTTAGGTGGTGCCACGGGCGTTGCTCTGGTGCTGTTTTTTGGTCTGAAGGCTGTAAAGTTGATTTAATGTGCTGATTTAAGGTTGAAGGTTGGTTAGCGATTTCTAACCTTCAATTCACTCTTAGTGAGTTTGATTTTAAACTACGACTTGACGATTTGTAAGTTTGGCGGCATTCTCGAAGGCTGTGACTTTCTATGTTGACGCAACATTGCGATTGTTTTGGGTAAAACGCCAACTAGTTGCGCGAGAACTTCGTTTGGCAGTTGATCAATTATTTGCGGTTCAAAGTATTTGTATAGCGACAGCACAAGGTTGTTAGCACGCTGCAATGGTACGGAACTTTCCATTGCCTTTTGAGTGAAGAGAATCCATTGTTGTCTTAGTTTATAGGCTTTTTGTCGTTCGCTAGAAGATTCGGGATAAACGATGGAGATTTTACCCAGAGGAATCACGCGACTACAGTTAATATCAAATACACCACCCACTGCTGCACCAGGTCCTGCTAGTTCGGCATGGTGACGATGGCAGATTATAATCGCATTGCCACGGCAACCACGGACTCTTAAAAGTTGCCCATTCTGCAACTGATTTATGATTTCTTTGGGTTGAGTTATTGGTCTACGGACAAGAGATTGGT
>CADCTM010000328.1 GCA_902805485.1 uncultured Coleofasciculus sp.
AGACTCTATCGGAGATAGTCTAACTAAGCCAGTTAAAATTGACTGGTCTGAAGGCACGACCTCTAAAAGCCTTGGAAAGATTTTTTGGTGAGTAGGGTTCTCAATTATGTCTAATTCCCATTGCGGTCTAGTTCTAGCTGAACCAGGGGCGTCTTATCAACCTGCGGCACAGGATCAATGGGTTGAAGTGCTAGTAGATTGTCAGGGGACACCGCAAGAACCCCAGCAAGAGGTTAAATTGTATACCTACAAATTGCCGACTGATTTGGAGGTGCAACCGGGGGATATTTTAAGTGTGCCGTTTGGGGCGCAACAAACGGGAGCGATCGCGATTCGGCTTTTAGACTCACCTCCCTCTGACCTTGCCCCTGCTAAAATCCGGGAGGTCGAAGATGTCATCAGTTCCGGTTTTTTTAGCGCTTCCTACTGGCAACTCTTAGAGCAAGTGGCACAGTATTACTGTACGCCGTTGATTTGGGTGATTCGCTCGGCGCTTCCACCTGGATTACTCAGATCCTCACAACGTCGAATTCGCCTTAAAAAATCTGCGCTTCCAGACAAAGGCGTTGAAGCATTTATCAGTCCAGTTGCCCTGCAAATCTTACAACTACTCCAATCCCAAACGGACGGAGACTATAGCTGGCAATACATTCAGCGGCAAATTCGAGGCGCATCGCGCCCTTTGCGGGAATTACTCAAACGCGGTTGGGTGGAAAGCTACATGGAGGCGCCCAAAACCGCCCAGCCTAAGTTACAAAAAGCTGTAACCCTGGTTACTAATAGCTTGCCTCTTGACTTGACACAGCGTCAACGAGAAGTTTTAGACGTGCTGCGACGGCGGGGCGGTGAGTTGTGGCAAACTGAACTATTACAGACTTGCAATGCCAGTTCTTCGATTTTAAAGACACTGGAGCAGAAGGGTTGTATTGTGATTGGGCAACAGGAAGTGTTGCGGTCATCAGCAGAACCCGCAATGGCAGCAGATCGACCGAAAACCTTGACTATTGAGCAAGCTGATGCTTTGGCTGTAATTACGGGTCTTGGAGGATTCGCCCAAGTCTTGTTACATGGGGTTACGGGTTCGGGGAAGACGGAAGTATACTTACAAGCGATCGCTCCTATCTTAGAACAAGGAAAATCTGCCCTTGTCTTAGTCCCAGAAATTGGTCTAACGCCCCAACTTACCGACCGTTTTCGTGCCCGTTTTGGTAAAAAAGTCAATGTCTATCACAGCGCCCTTTCCGATGGTGAACGCTACGACACTTGGCGGCAAATGCTAACGGGGGAGGCGCAAGTAGTGATCGGGACGCGATCGGCAATTTTTGCCCCGTTACCTCACCTAGGTTTAATTATCCTAGATGAAGAACATGATGGTAGCTTCAAACAAGACCAACAAAGCCCGACTTACCACGCCCGGACTGTGGCAAAATGGCGGGGAACCCTGGAAAATTGTCCCGTAATTTTAGGTTCCGCTACTCCTTCCTTAGAAACTTGGGTAAGCATCCGAACTGTAGGGGCAGGTTTAGTCAGCAACTTATTGGAACAACAGACAACTTCTTTACAACAACCGCCCGCTTCCGAGGAACTAGCAGAAACTCCCAGTCCTCAATCTTATTACCTCTCCTTACCAGAACGCGTCCAGTCTCGCCCGATGCCACCGATAGAAGTGGTGGATATGCGGCACGAGTTGCAACAAGGAAATCGCTCAATTTTTAGCCGTTCCCTGCAAAAGGCATTAGAACAGTTACACGAACAAAGACAACAGGGAATCTTATTTATCCACCGCCGGGGACATAGTACGTTTGTCTCTTGCCGCAGTTGTGGGTATGTTGTGGAGTGTCCTTATTGTGATGTGTCGCTGTCTTATCATCATACCCACGAAGGCGCGGCGGAAGTGTTACGGTGTCATTACTGTAATTTTGTGCGATCGCATCCTCGCAGTTGTCCCGAATGTGATTCTCCTTACCTGAAGTTCTTCGGTAGTGGCACTCAGCGCGTCGCCCAGGAATTAGCAAAAGAACTCCCCAATTTGCGCCTGATCCGCTTTGATAGCGACACCACTCGCGCCAAAGGCGCACACCGCACTTTACTAACACGCTTTGCCAATGGAGAAGCTGATCTGTTAGTTGGGACGCAAATGTTGACAAAAGGACTAGATTTAGCCCAAGTAACTTTAGTTGGTGTCGTTTCAGCCGATGGATTGCTGAATTTAGCCGATTATAGAGCAGCCGAACGGGCTTTTCAAACTTTAACTCAAGTGGCAGGTCGTGCGGGTCGCGGTGATGATCCGGGGCGAGTAATTATCCAAACTTATTCGCCACAACATCCAGTTATTCAAGCGGTACAGCGTTATGATTATGAGTCTTTTACTCAAACAGAATTAGAACAACGCGCCGCACTGAATTATCCTCCTTATGGGCAGCTAATTCTATTGAGACTAACAAGTTTGGATGCTGTTGAAGTTGAAAATACTGCCGAAAGAATTGCTGATAAGTTGGCAGCTACGGAGACAAACTATGAAATATTAGGACCGGCACCTGCAAGTATTATGCGAGTTGCCCGTCGCTATCGCTGGCAAATTTTACTTAAGTTTCCTTTAGATGTTCCTGTTGAGTTGCAGGATTTGAGTGAGTTACGCAGTCTTTGTCCTTCTGGAGTCAGTCTTAGTATTGATGTTGACCCACTGAATTTAGGATAGAGATATAATTCATCGTTTTCTTTTTTTGAGCAGACTTTGGCAAAGTTAAATGGGGGAACGAAGGTCAGTGCGGCGCTTTGGTTTGATCAACAAATTGCCCCGTTGTAAGCTAGATACCCGACTTTTTGGAGAAGTCGGGTATCTGTTCAAATTAAAAAAATGTATAAGCTCCTAACCCAAAACTTATTACACCTATTTTCCAGCTAATACTAATAAGCTAATAAAGTCTATTAACGTGAAGTTGTTAAGTATTTGTTACTAAATCTGCACTTCCGCACTGCGTACTAAATCTGATTATTGTAACCTCAAACCTCAGTCTTCAACAAGACTTTCCCAACGACAACTTAATATTCAGCGCTCTTAACAACTGAGGGCAATTTGTACCA
>CADCTM010000329.1 GCA_902805485.1 uncultured Coleofasciculus sp.
ACGACGCCCTGAAGAGACTACTCCCACCATGGAGACTGTGGTAACCGTTGCCCAAGATGCCTCGAACGTAGCTGTAGACTACAACGGCGCGATCCGTACCTCTCAATAAGCTCGATTTACGCTATAAAAAACCCCCAGAGGAGCGAACCATCTGGGGTGGAACTGTTAAGCGTTAAATACTTTGTTTTTCAAAGCAAAGATCAGCTAATCCGGGCAAGAGCTGAAAAAGACAAGTTGAGAAAACGAAGATTTTGTTCTATGAGCGCTTAAAGCTTCTTACGGTGAAGCTTGTTGCTATCTACCTCCTCCGTCGGCAGCAGTATGGTGCTTATTGGTGCAATTGCTCACTTAGACACAACCCAACCCCTAAAAGCATCAGCACTGTCGCAACAATTAACGCCAGAGTAACGCCTTCACCTAAGATCAGAATCGCGATCGCTGCACCAACAAACGGCGACAGGGAAAAATATGCACCCATCCGAGAAGCGCCAATATACCGTAGCGCCAGCACAAACAGGAACAAAGCCAAGCCGTAGTTTAACAGCCCAATCACCCCTGTCGTCAACAAGAGGGGAGGATTTGGCAAAGACTCACCCAAGAATATCGCGATCGCTATATTTACCACTCCCGCCGCACCACTCTTCACGGTGGCAATTTGCAATGGATCGCGATGGGCAATCTGCTTAGTTAAATTGTTATCACACGCCCAAGCCAAGCCAGCACCAATTACAGCCAGTGAACCCCAAGATAGCCCCAACTCGGAGTATTTAGCCAAAGTAAGCACCATACTACCCGCAACAATAGCAGCCATTCCCGAAACGATACGCCAGTCTAATCGTTCTCGAAGCACAAACCACCCAAGAAGTGCCGTGAAAACTCCTTCTAAACTGAGTAGTAAGGAAGCCGAAGAGGCAGGACTGTTGACTAGTCCAAACATCAGCAAAACCGGTGCGATAATTCCTCCTGCTAGTGTGCTTATACCTAACCAGTTCCAATCTTTCCCTTGTACAGAATTAGTTTGCTTGGAGGTGTGCCGAGCTAGCTTCCTTCTTAATAGATAAATCGTCGCCAGTCCTAAGCCAGCACCCAGATAAAATAAACCCGCTAGCATCCAAGGTTGAACCTGACTGAGAATGACCTTGGAAATTGCGGGGTTTACACCAATGAGCAATGATGCACATACAGCACAGGCGGTTCCACGCATAGCCTGATGAGATTGACGTTTGCCCACCCATACCCCCTCAAAGTTAATAGAAGCGATCGCGGCTAATTCATCACATAGCCGATTGGGACGAAGTGAATGTATAGAACTCTACCGATTGAGCGAACAACGGACATGAAGTCTTAAAGTATAAGCCAATGCTGCTTCTACCTCTGGATAAAGGCAACATCCTTCTTCGCAACTTGTATTGCACAAACACGCTAGCTTCCCACAAACTTTATAAAACCGACCTAAACCTACTTACCTCTACAAACGGCTACAAGCTATGTATATTAAAGACTTGCGGCTGTTTTCTCGACATAACTCCTGTTCAGACTTAGGCAGTGCCAAGGATTGCTGCCCAAATGAATAGCCAAAATATGCCAGGACTGCCTCTGGGTCGTAATTTAGCCGGAAATAGTCGGCAAAAGTATAAGACTAATCAGGTTGGATGATGAGAACTTTTGACATTGCGCCTAGCATTTAATTCACGAACCACGGATCGCTAACGGCTGAGAGTTGGGACATTCGCCTTTGTGTTTGTTGCTCTTGAATTCGTTCGATAGTGCCAGTGGGAATTGAGGCAATTAGTTGGCGCGTGTAGTCTTTTTTCGGAGTATGGTAAATGTTTTGTGCCGTATCAATTTCTTCAATTTTGCCCTGGTTCATCACCATAATGCGATCGCTCATAAATTTCACCACGCTCAAATCATGGGAAATGAAAATATAAGTTAGACCAAACTCACCCTGCAACTCTTTCAACAAATTCAGAACCTGTGCCTGCACCGAAACATCCAGCGCCGAAACCGATTCATCGCAGATAATAAACTTAGGATTAAGCGCCAATGCCCGTGCAATAGAAACCCGTTGACGCTGACCCCCAGAAAACTCGTGAGGATAACGCTGCATCCAGTTCGGATTTAAGCCAACCCGTTCCAAAAGATACGCCGCGCGATCGCGTCTTGTTTTAACATTCCCTTTATCATGAATCAGCATCGGTTCCATCACCGCCTCTCCAATCTTCATCCGGGGGTCGAGAGAACTAAAGGGATTTTGAAAAATAATTTGCATTTCTCGACGCAATTGCCGCAAGCGTTTACCCCTAAAGTGGGTGACATCTTGACCTTCAAACGATATCTCACCACCCATCGGTTCAATTAAGCGCAGCAACGTCCGCGCAAGAGTCGATTTACCACAACCTGATTCTCCCACTAACCCCAAAGTTTCCCCTGGATAAACTTCAAAGGAAACATCATTTACCGCCATTGTGTAGCGCTTTGTGCGACCAAATACGCCCCTTTCTGGAAAACCCACCAAAAGGTTACGGACGCTGACAAGGGGAGATTGGGAATTGGAAATTGGAGATTCAGAAGAATCAACGCCCGTCTTTACTCGCCAGTTCCTAGTTTCCAGTTCCGTATCAACCGTTTTTTCCCGAATTTGAAGTTCGCCTGTTGAAGTTTTGCTAACTTCCATAAAGTCCGAAACCGTCGGCAAATACTGCTGCTGTCCCTCCAACTGCGGACGGCAAGCAAGTAATCCTTTTGTATAAGGATGTTGAGGATTAGAAAAAATCTGCAACACCTCGCCACTTTCGACAATTTTTCCCTGATACATCACCGCCACAGTGTCGGCAATTTCCGCAATTACGCCCAAGTCGTGGGTGATAAAAATCATCGACATTCCCCGCGTGTCGCGCAATTCCCTAAGTAAATCAAGAATCGTCGCCTGTACCGTGACATCTAGCGCCGTCGTGGGTTCATCTGCAATCAACACTTCCGGGTTACAAGAAATCGCCATAGCAATCATCACCCGCTGCAATTGACCACCAGAAAGTTCATGAGGATAGCGGTCTAAAATTGCCGATTTTCGCAGGTTTATTTGATGATTAATTTCCTTTTCCCCTGGTATCGCTTGACCAGGGTTTTCTGTGCGAAATTCTTCTAAATAGCGCTGCCTTAATTCTCCATCATTAGGGAGAAGCTTCACCTCCTGAAGACCGGCAATTGCTTGACGCCGCGCCTCGGAAACCGAAACATTTTGATGTTGGCGAATTGCTTCCGTTAGCTGAAACCCGCAGGTATACACGGGGTTGAGGGAAGTCATCGGTTCCTGGAAAATCATCGAAATCTTCCCACCCCGGTACAACCGCTTTTTCTCAGAACTTAGTTGTACCAAATTTTTCGGTTCTGAATCTTCAGTTGCCCGAAAATAAATCTCACCACCGTTAACTTTGCCAGGAGTTTGCACCAAACCCATTACTGCTAGTGACGTAACCGATTTTCCTGAACCCGACTCGCCGACAATTCCCAAAGTCTGTCCGCGATGCAGCTTAAAGTCGATGCCATCGACAGCATTTACCAACTTTTCGTCGGTTTGGAATTGAACTTGCAGATTGCGAATGTCTAGGACGATATCAGTCATAGCAGTAAATACAGAAGTTAAATGGATCTTAACAATGCCTTGTTAGACAAAATGTGTTGATCGAGATGTTTCTCAACAAAAAAGGCGATCTAACTTAAGTCCCAAACAACTACAGCAACAAACGCTCCCTGAAGAGGCATGATCGTGTTAGGGAAGTAATGGTGACGGGACGCACTCAAATAATATGGCGGAGATTTCCCAAACAAACTTTAAACGTAGACTCACTCTAGCCTTAACGCTGCCGTTACTGCTAATGAGCTTATTGGCGGCTATCTTATTTGGGCAGATTAATCACCTCACCTCATCAATGCAGTGGGTTAACCATACTGACCAGGTAATTTCCCAAGCCAATCATACCGAGAAACTGCTCGTCGATCTGGAAACGGGACTGCGGGGGTATCTGGTGACAGGTAATTTGGAATTTCTGGAACCTTACAAAGAAGCCAGTTCTGTTATCGCTTCTACCTTTGACGAATTTGCTCGCTTAATTTCTGATAATCCCAAGCAAATCAAACGACTAGGAGAAGTGCGATCGCTTCACCAACAATGGTATCGCTATGCCCAGCAGCTCATTGCCGTCCGACAGCAGGAAGGAGATTATCAGTCCTATGCCATCAATATTCAAGGCAAAAAACTGATGGATCAAATTCGGGGTGAGATGGCGTCCTTTATCCAAACCGAAGAGGTACTAAGAAATACCCGGACTCGGACTGTTCAAAAAACGACTCAATGGTTGTTAATCAGTGGGATTCCCTTATTTTTAGGGATAGGAGCTTTTCTCGCTTTCTTTATCTGGCGCCAACTGATGGCAGTTGCACGCAGCTACGCACGTGCCCTCAAGGTTGCCCAAGAACACACGGAAGCGCTGCTTGAAAGCGAGGCGGCACTGCGTCGTTTTGCCCAACGATTAGCTACCTTACATCAAATTGACCGTTCAATTCTGGCAGCGCAGGCGTCGGCAACCTTAATTTACGACGCCTTGACACAAATGCGTCAGCTACTACCATACCAACAAGCGTTTGTTGTCTTATTCAACTTTGAAACTAATACTGCGATTGTGATGGCAGGCAGTGTTAATGGCGACTTATCAATGCCAGAAACGCCGAGGATACCACTTGCCGACTTTGAACTAGATGGTGTCCTGCAACCGACAATTTGTTATGTTGAAGACCTTAGCACTAGCAAAAGTCCACCAGCTTTGCAGCGTTTACTAGATGAGGAGGCGAGATGCTACCTTACTGTCCCTTTGGTGGTTGAAGACAATTTGATGGGTAAACTATACTTGGTGGCAAATCAAAAAGCCGCTTTTGCTGCCGAACACCAAATTATCGCTACAGAAGTCGCTGATCAATTAGCGATCGCACTTCAGCAAACCAATCTCCGAGAACAACTCCAAAACTATACCGCCCAATTAGAGCAACGTGTCGCTGAACGGACGGCTGAACTTCAGGAAACAAACGAGGAATTAGAAGCCTTTAGTTACTCAGTCTCTCACGATTTACGGGCGCCTTTGCGTACCCTACAAGGCTTTACCCAAGCGTTAATGGAAGACTACGGCAGCCAACTCGACGACTTAGGGCAAGACTACGCACGTTACATCGTTGAAGCGGCTGTGTCAATGGACACCTTGATTGCTGACCTTTTAGCTTACAGCCGACTGGGCAGGACTGAAATCCAAATTCAACCAACTGACTTATCCAGAGTCCTCGCGGAAGCCTTAAGCCAACTTGATACCGAACGACGGGAACGCAATGCTCAGATTATCCTTGAAGCACCTTTACCGCAAGTGATGGCGCAATACCGAATTCTTGTCCAAGTTTTGACAAATCTTCTCTCTAATGCAATCAAATTTGTCAAACCAGATGTGCAACCCCAAGTGCGAGTTTGGGCAGAAGAACGGGAAAAGTCGGTACGTTTTTGGGTAGAAGATAACGGCTTGGGTATTGCCGAAGAACATCAAGAAAGGATTTTTCGCGTCTTTGAGCGTTTGCATGGCATTGAAGCGTATCCTGGGACAGGTATTGGTTTAGCCATTGTTCGCAAAGGCATAGAACATATGGGGGGCAGAGTTGGGGTTGTGTCCCAACCGGATAAAGGCAGTCGTTTTTGGCTAGAGTTCCCTAAAAGTGGCGTTGGCTAAGGAAGCACTGCCCTGATCCTCTCCTAACTGGGGTGGTGAGCTATAGTCACGCTCTAGACAGGGAAACCGATTTTGGATAAATTTGCCTAAACTCCCAGAAAGCGCATGAATACTGAGCATGGTATAATTTTATTAGTAGAGGACAATCCAAGGGATGTCCTTTTGATGAAACGAGCTTTTCGCAAAGCTAACCTCACAATTTCGCTGCAAGTGGTAGAAGATGGAGAGGCAGCAGTTCGTTACTTGTCAGGTGTTGAGCCTTATAGCGATCGCCTCCGCTATCCTTTGCCCGTGTTAGTCTTATTAGACCTAAAACTGCCCCGTAAGTCGGGGGCTGAGGTGTTGGCATGGGTACGACAACAGCCAGAACTCAAGCGTTTACCAATTGTAATATTGACCTCTTCTAAGGAGTATGTAGATGTTAACAATATCTATGACTTGGGAGGCAATGCTTACATGGTAAAACCGATCGCTTTTGATAATTTGGTAGATATAGTTAAGACGCTCAATAGACATTGGATAATTTTTAACGAGAAGCCGGAACTAGGAAGGATTTAAACGTTATTAGCTTTTTTAGATTACATTGTTCTTTAATAGTCCTCAAAAGCTTATTGGCAGCAAGATGTTACGCATCCTTCTCATTGATGACAACCCCCAGGATCGCTTGCTCGCTATCCGCGCCTTAGAACGAGAATTTTCGACTCTCCAAATAAATGAAGTAGTTAATGCAGACGATTTTTCCTTGGCGTTGGAGGGGGGGCAATTTGATTTAGTTATTACCGATTACCAACTGCGTTGGAGTAATGGTTTAGCAGTCCTCAATATTGTTAAAAGCCGTTATCCAAACTGTCCAGTAATTATGTTTACCAATAGTGGTACTCAAGAAATTGCTGTAGAAGCTTTGAAAACAGGGCTAGAAGATTATGTCCTTAAGTCAGCAAAGCATTATATTCGTTTAGCATCGGCAGTACATTCAGCTTGGGAAAAAGCCCAAAACAAGCGAAAATTAACCGGGTTAGAAAACCGCTTGCAGGGTTTACTCAATCAGTTAAAGATTGGGGTTTTTCGTCAAGCATTGGATGGTTCAATACTCGACGGAAACCCCGCTTTTTTTGATTTGTTAGGGCGGGGTAATGATGGCTTACCTGTTCAACGCCTGCAATCTATTCAGTCTTATTTTCAACCCGAAGACAATGCCCAACTCCTCAAGCAACTGATGGAGGATAGGCAAATAAAAGACAGTGAAATTCAGTTGCAACGCGCTGATGGCAGCCGGATTTGGGTGCGCCTAAGTCAGACAATGAGTGTTATTGAAGGTGAAACAATTGTTGATGGTTTAATTGAGGATATTAACGCGCAAAAACTTGCCGAACAGGAAAGAATACAGTTACTAGAAGAATTAGATTCCAAGCAAAAACTTTTAGCAGCAGTTTTGCAGCAAATGCCCGCCGGAGTGATTATTGCGGAAGCTCCATCCGAGCGTGTATTGATGATGAACGAGCAGATGCAGGCAGTTTTGCGCGGTTCCCCGGTAAAAGCCCAAAAAGTAAAAGTAGAGGAGTATACAAACTATCAGTATTTTCACTCAGATGGACGACCCTATACTCTAGAGGAACTGCCCTTAGCGCGGTCTGTGAGAAAAGGAGAAGTGGTTAGATCTGAAGAAATTGATTTTTTAGCAGGCGATGCCACTCTTAGAACCATCCTTGTTGACTCTAGCCCGATTTGCACTGCCGAAGGACAGATTGTCGCCGCCGTTGTCACATTTTACGATATTACCGAACGTAAGCAGGCGCGAGAACGGATTCAGCTTTATGCTGATGTCGTTAAGAATGCTCAAGTCGGCTTGACGGTTTGGCAACTGGAAGATTTGGCTGATCCAGGCTCGTTGCGCTTGGTTACGGCTAATCCTGCGGCAAGCGAGTTGTCAGGAGTGGATTTGGAATCATTCATCGGCAGGACAATTGCTGAAGGTTTTCCGACGCTGCTGAACACGCAATCGCTTTCAAAGTACACCGAAGTGGTGCAGACTGGGCAAGCAAAAGATTTAGGAGAAGTGCGCTATGGCGATGAACAAGTAGCCCCTGGAATCTTTTCCCTGAAAGCCTTTCCCCTACCTAATCACTGCGTCGGAATTGCCTTTGAAAATATCACTAAGCGCAAGCAAGTTGAAGAAGAGCTACAAGATGCCCTCACCAAGCTGAACTTTCATTTTGAAAACACGCCTTTAGTAGTTATTGAGCGTGATTCAGACTTTCGCGTCACCCGTTGGTCAAAATCAGCCCAAAAAGTCTTCGGTTGGCGGGCGGAGGAAATCATTGGTCAGGATTGGCAGTCGGTTCATATTGAGGATGTCGAAACGGTCAAAGTACTCCGAGACCGTTTACTCAGGGGCGAGGAAAAACAGAATGTTTGCCAAAACAGGAGTTATACCAAAGATGGCTCAGTTGTCGAATGTGAGTGGTACAATTCGGCATTATTTGATGAAGCTGGGAATTTCGTCTCAATTTTGTCCCTGGCACTGGATGTCACCGCACGCACTCAAGCGGAAGTCGAACGGCAGCGCCTCCTCAAGCTGGAACAAACCGCGCGAACTCAAGCGGAGACGGCTAACCGCATTAAGGATGAGTTTTTAGCGGTACTTTCTCACGAACTTCGCTCTCCACTTAACCCGATTTTGGGGTGGGTGAAGTTACTGCGCTCCCGAAAGTTAGACGAATCTCAGATTAGTCGAGCTTTGGAGACAATTGAGCGTAATGCGATCTTGCAGACACAACTAATTGAAGATTTGCTAGATGTCTCGCGGATTATGCGGGGTAAAACCAGCCTAACAATTAGCCCCGTCAATCTTGCCACAACAATTGAGGCGGCAATTGATACAGTCCGATTATCGGCTCAAGCGAAATCGATTCAGCTCCAATGTTATCTTGATCCTAATGTTGGGTTAATTTCTGGCGATTCAAACCGTCTACAACAGGTGATCTGGAATTTACTTTCCAATGCGATTAAGTTTACTCCGCCTGGGGGGTCTGTCACTATCCGTTTAGAGCGCCAGGGGACACAAGCTCAGATTCAAGTTAGCGATGCGGGGAAGGGCATTAGTGCAGAATTTTTGCCCCATGTTTTTGAGTATTTTCGTCAGGCAGATAGCTCAACAACCAGGAATCAAGGAGGCTTGGGACTCGGTTTAGCGATCGTGCGTCATTTAGTAGAATTGCACGGCGGCACGGTGGTAGCATCCAGCCCCGGACTTAATCTTGGGGCAACGTTTACGGTAAGTATCCCGCTACGGCTTGAGTCCCCACCCCCAACGACTACAGAGCGGTTAGATTTAAGTTTTAGCCCCGAAGAAATGCCGAATCGTCTTCGGGTTTTTGAGGGAGCGCGGCTACTGATTGTCGATGATGAGACGGACACGCGAGACTATTATCGGGCGGTACTCGAACAGCAGGGAGCAAAAGTGACAACTGTGGCTTCGGTAAGTGAAGCTCTTGAGAGTGTTCGCCAACAGCGCCCGGATCTAATACTAAGTGATATTGGAATGCCGATTCAGGATGGCTACTCACTAATTCGTCAAGTAAGAGCGTTGGAGTTGCAGGGCCAAAAAAGGATTCCTGCTGTTGCTTTGACGGCATACGCCAGGGATATAGACCGCACCGAAGCGATCGCAGCAGGCTTTCAGAAGCATTTGTCGAAGCCAGTTGAACCGGATGAATTAATAGCGGTGGTGGCTCATCTTTTGCTCAAGCCATCTTCCATAAACTCTGAATACTAAAGGGATTCCTTGCGGTGTGCAACCCTACCCTACAGTAATTAACAAGGCGGCAACTACTCTATCAAGAATACGGTTCTACTCACTGCTAAGACTTACCTGAGAGAGATACATTAGTGGAACAAAGTACATAAAACTTTATACAGGGTGATTAAAATCTCACCCACATTCTTAAACCGCTCGGTAAGGTGAACCCACAATGTTTGAACATTTTACAGAAAGAGCCATCAAGTCCGTCATGCTCGCTCAGGAAGAGGCGCGCCGCTTGGGACACAACCTTGTGGGCACCGAGCAGATTCTTTTGGGATTAATTGGAGAAGGCACAGGAGTTGCCGCAATTGTGCTGGATGACTTGGGTGTTGCCCTCGACAAAGCCCGGATTGAAGTAGAAAATGTGATCGGTCGCGGAAATCGCCTCGTCCCAACCGAACTCCCCTTTACTCCCAAAGCGAAGCGGATTTTCGAGCAATCCTACAAGGAAGCTCGTCAACTCGGACATAATTACATCGGCACAGAACACCTATTACTTGCGATCACTCAAGATAAGGAAGGCGTTGCTGCCAAGGTAATGGAAAACTTGGGCGTTGACTTAGCTACTGTCCGTACGGCTGTTATGCGGGCGCTAGGAGAAGTTGCAGCGGCTACCACGACGGTTAAACAAGGTTCGCCGTTCATGATGGGCGATCAAGGCAAGAAAGCCACGCTAGACGAGTTTGGCACAGATCTGACTCGACTCGCTGCTGAAGGTAAGCTTGACCCGGTGGTTGGACGAGCTAAGGAAATTGAGCGGGTTGTGCAGATTCTCGGTCGTCGCAGCAAGAATAACCCGATCTTACTGGGAGAGCCTGGGGTCGGTAAAACCGCGATCGCGGAAGGTTTGGCGCAACGCATTGTCAACAAAAATGTCCCTGACTCCTTGGAAGACAAGCAAGTTATTAGCTTGGATATGGGTTCTCTGTTGGCGGGAACTCGCTACCGGGGCGACTTTGAGGAACGCATCAAGCAAATTATGGAGGAAGTTCGTCAGTCAGGGAATGTCATCTTATTTATTGACGAAATCCATACAGTTATTGGTGCCGGGGCAATCTCTGGTGGCATGGACGCGGCAAATATGCTTAAACCAGCCCTCGCTAGGGGACAAATGCAGTGTTTGGGAGCCACTACCCTGAATGAGTTTCGCCAGCATATTGAGCGGGATGCCGCGCTAGAGCGTCGTTTCCAGCCTGTGATGGTGGGAGAACCTTCTGTTGAGGACACGATTGAGATTCTCCACGGTCTGCGGGATGCTTACGAGCAGTACCATAAGGTTAAAATCTCTGGTGAGGCTCTGGAAGCGGCGGCTAAACTTTCTGACCGTTATATTTCTGACCGTTATCTGCCGGATAAGGCGATTGACTTAATTGATGAAGCGGGAAGTCGTGTTCATTTGGCAAACTCTCAGTCTTCTCCTGTTACTAAGGAACTAAAGCAGGAACTGCGTCAGGTGACGAAGGATAAGAATGAGGCAGTTAAGGCGCAGGATTTTGATAAGGCGGGGCTATTACGCGATCGCGAATTGGAAATTGAAGCTCAACTTCAGACACTTATCACCAACAAAGACGAGCCAAACAATTCCATTCTCCCGATTGTTGATGAGGAAGATATTGCTCAAATTGTCGCTTCTTGGACGGGGGTTCCTGTTAACAAACTTACCGAATCTGAGTCAGAACTGCTGCTGCATTTAGAAGACACTTTGCATCAGCGATTGATTGGTCAAGATGAAGCTGTAACGGCTGTAAGTAAGGCGATTCGTCGTGCCAGAGTTGGTTTGAAGAGTCCGGATCGACCGATTGCTAGCTTTATCTTTTCCGGTCCTACGGGTGTAGGTAAGACGGAACTGGCGAAGGCGTTAGCAGCTTATTTCTTCGGTTCAGAAGAGGCGATGATTCGCTTGGATATGTCGGAGTTTATGGAAAGCCATACAGTTTCTAAACTGATTGGTTCGCCTCCAGGATATGTGGGGTATGACGAAGGCGGTCAACTGACTGAAGCGGTGCGACGTAAGCCTTACTCTGTGCTGCTTTTTGATGAAGTTGAAAAAGCACACCCGGATGTTTTTAATACACTTCTGCAACTGTTAGATGATGGTCGCCTTACCGATGCACAAGGTCGGACTGTGGACTTTAAGAACACCCTGATTATTATGACCTCGAACATCGGTTCTAAGGTGATTGAAAAAGGTGGCGGTGGTATCGGTTTTGAAGTCTCAGATAATGCTGCTGATTCTCGTTATGACCGCATTCGTAGTAAGGTGAATGACTACCTGAAGCAGTATTTCCGTCCTGAGTTTCTAAACCGTTTGGATGAGATTATTGTCTTCCGTCAGTTGACGAAGGATGAGGTTAAGTTAATCGCTGACATCATGTTACGTGAAGTCTCGGCACGCTTACTGGAACAGGGTATTACGCTGGAAGTCACGGAACGGTTTAAGGATCGCTTGGTGCAGGATGGTTATGATCCGAGTTATGGTGCTAGACCTCTGCGACGGGTGATTATGCGCCTGTTGGAAGATAGTTTAGCGGAAGCGATGCTAGCGGGTCAGGTTGGCGATGGCGATAAAGCGATCGTTGATGTCGATGATAATGGACAGGTGAAGGTCTTGCCGCAGCAATTGACACTTCAAGCGGTTGGATAAGATTCCCGATTGAAGTCTAAATAGGATTGACACTCTCACTAAATGAGGGTGTCTTTTTTATTGGGATTTTCTGGCAAAATAAGCCCTGAATTTTTATTTGAATAGAGGTTATAGCAGTCGAGACA
>CADCTM010000330.1 GCA_902805485.1 uncultured Coleofasciculus sp.
ACAATTCGTAACATTCAGCCTGTTGATGAGACTAAGCCAGCTTACCGATATGCACGAGCTAATGGCTTATTCAAATCTCCAAAGTCAATCAACGGCATTCTCGATTTGGGAGGTGGAACAGCGATCGCTCGTCTGTACAGTCCATCGGGTTCGGTCATGCGCGAACTGGATCTGAATGTTCCTGGAACCTATGACTTAGCCCGTCGCATCAATGCTGCGTTGATGCCTACCACGGGACAAACTCAAGACTTGAGCCTAATCATGGACGCAATCAAGGACAACAGTTTTGTT
The DNA here is from genome assembly GCA_902805485.1 of uncultured Coleofasciculus sp. Classification (GTDB taxonomy): domain Bacteria; phylum Cyanobacteriota; class Cyanobacteriia; order Cyanobacteriales; family Coleofasciculaceae; genus CADCTM01. The sequence goes on from CADCTM010000330.1 coordinate 292, forward strand.
ATTGGTACGTCTGGCATCGGCTTTGCTCACTTGTTTGAAAAGTGCCGGGATGGATGGATTGAAGAAATCCGGGCTAAGTTGCGCGTAACTTGGGGACACAAGTTTGCAGAGATTGGTGAAGTGTTAATCATCGGTGGTTCCGCACCCTTAGCAGCGCCTATCGAGCAAGCCACTGGGGGGCGCTTCCGAGTTGCCCCTAACTCTCAGGAAATCTCAATCAGAGGGATGGTGCTGTAATGACTCAGGCTCGAATCGTACTCCGAGACACAGTGCTAGAGCGGGGTGAGCAGTTGCTCGAAATAACCAAGTTGGGTAGCTTAACCGAGCTAATCAATGTGATGTTTGCTCGTTATGGACGGCACTTAGAGGAAACCTGGGAAGTCAAGCCGATGTTCCCTTCCTTCACCCAGCCTGAACCCCTGCCAGAAACGACGACACCTACCACGGCAGCTACGCCGGAGACTGATTTCAGATTTGGCGAACCGCTGGCTGGACTTTAGGCGATCGCCCAATGCACACACTCACGGAGAACTCAATGTATGGCTTACTTGCCAAAGTCTATCTTTAGCAAATCTAAGCCCTTAAACCTAGGGAAATATTTCCCTAGGTTTAAGGCAAAGCCAAAGCCAGCACCGATAGTTTGACCCGCTCCGGTGCTGACCTTCTCCCAGACCAAGTAAACGATTTAGGAGATTTAACCATCATGACAAAACCACTCGGATATTATGCAAACGCTCTCGCTACTCACCCAGACTCAGCCATCCTTGAGCGCATCCAAGAACAATTCGGCTCAATTCTCGAAAATCTCACTAGTGACGATAAAGCCGCAGCACTGATTTGCTTAGTGGAAAAATCCACAAATACCCAGCAAGTCTTCATCGAAGAGAACTTTTTTAGCAATCAAAACGGTGAGAAACTGTGGCAGATGGCTCGCCAACTTTCTCCCTCCAATCAACTTGCTCTATCGCTGGCGATTTTAGAACAGCTCTTAGATGCAGGGCAGTACTAATGGTTGCACTACCCAACACTTTCAACTGGGATTATATTCTAAAGCAGGTGCGACGATACAACGAAAAACCCTCAGATGATCTGCTTTATCGCATTGGCACACACGTTAATGCACTAACCCTTGAAGATCAGGATTTGATTGAAAGACATCAAGGCTGTTGCCTTAATCCCGAACAGCGCTTTCGCGTTTTGAATTGGCTTGTTTGTCAGGATGAAATCGAAATTAAAGGTGATTTGGCACTGCTCATTTTTGGGCGTAACCAACTGCTCCAATGGCAAGAAATTTCTCGTCAAGCCTATCCAGATTTTGAATTTTATCTAGTTTTTGAATTTCACCCATTGCACGAATCGGGGTGGGAATCTGGCATCAACTACAGTGTCTTCTGGCATCCCAAGCCAAACTCGCCAATGCCAAGCTCAGACTGCGATTTTCCTTGGCGATTGTTCTGGGATTCTGGAGAGATGTTCTGGGGAAATTTCCCTGGCAACACCAAGAACGACATCGAATTTACCCTCAGTGTTTACCCAAATCAAAGCAGTTTTGCTACTCCAGGTTGGGTTTGTGAAGAAGGCGATCGCTATTGCAGCTTTACCGATGAAGAAGCGGATTTGATGTCGGTGGCTCAAGTCCTAGCCTGCCCGATGTTAAATGCTCGTTGATTAACTATTCTTCGCCCCTGGTGCGGTCAGGGGCTAATAAGGAAAACTATGCAACTAATCAACCGAAAAGCCACAACATATCTAATAGGAGCGCAGGTCGCCGCATTGTCCGTTGGCTACATTTTGAGATCGCCTGACTTATCTGCCACAGCTCAACGTCAAGCAAGTATCCGTAACCAACAAACTGAAACAGCATTTGAGCGCTCTGAAGCAATTCAAAGAGCGCAAACCTGCCTAATATTAGCATCCGAATTACCAATAACAGATGGTACAGCCGCTTACTTCTCATCCCTTAAAAATGGTCGTATCGTCATCAACAAAAAACGCCCATTACCCGATGGCACTGGTGTCTGTGACGCCTTTGGAAATACTGGCGTTGTAGCGACTGATGAGCAAGGAAGCCCAATCGTTAGCGATATCCGGCGACTTCCACCCGAAGAAATGAAGGAAATTCTCGCAGCTCGTGGAGTAAAACCACGTCCAACTTTACGCCCTTACGCAAACAAAAACTAACAATAAAATGGCAAGATTCAATAACACCAACAATCAACAGCCTCACCAGTCCCCAATCATCATCCCTCCAAGCGCCCGTCAGCCGGATGTTGACTTTGATGAGGAAAAAGTTCCCGTATCTCAACAGCTTGGAGATTTCACCGATAAGACATTCGGGTTTATTTTTAGCCCCAATGTCATCAAGTTTGGCATCCTATTGTTTGCTGGATTCTGCATTGCGATTAACTTAGCGGGTTACTACGATTTAGTCAATCAAGTCTTAGGTACTCGGTTGGATGAATTTGGGCGAACACTACCTGTAGAAGCTCCTATTAGCCAACGGATTGTTAGCTCAATTGTTCGCTTTCCAATATTAGGAAATCTGATTGTTTTCTTGGACAGTCTAACAGGTGGAATTGTCGCCTTATTTGGTGCGATCTCTATTTGGTTCGTTTTGCAGGGGTTAGAAATTGCTGGACGCTTCCATCTTTACTTTGAAGGGTCTGCCGAGAACCTTTTGTACAAGCAAAATCGCCGTCGTTATGAAGCTCCAAGTAACAGTAATCCTGCTACTAAAAGAGCTTATCGACAACCAACGAAGGATAGAGACCGTTTCTGATTTAACCA